>CAMBKF010000060.1 GCA_945868085.1 uncultured Oscillibacter sp. | reverse complement strand
CTTGCCGATGATGATGCCCTTGTGGCTGGCCTTTTCGCAGTAGATGGTCACGTCCAGGTCGATGATGCCGTTATCCCGCTCGGAAAACCGGGTCACCTCCACCGCCGTGCCGTGGGGGATCTCCTTGTCCAGGCATAAAAGCATCTTCTCCCGCACCGTTTCGGCGCAGACCTGGCTGTCGGCCTGGTCGGTGGTCATGCCGTCGGGGAAAAGCTGGGGCCCCTCCTGGGCATAGCCTGCCAGCAGGCCCATCAGCTCCTCCAGCCCATCGCCCTTCCGGGCGGAGATGGGCACAATGGCCGCAAAATCGGGGTAAGCCTCACTGTACGCGGCGATCACCGCCAGCAGCTCGTCCTTTTTGGCAATGGTGTCGATTTTATTGATGCACAGGATGCACGGCAGTTTCTCCTCCCGGATGCGCTCCAGCAGGATCTTCTCCGGCTCTCCCACGTGGGCGATGGGCTCCACCAGCAGCACCGCGCACTCCACGTCCGCCAGGCTCTCCCGCACGACCTTTACCATGTAGTCCCCCAGCCGGGACCGGGGCTTGTGCAGGCCCGGTGTGTCCAGCAGCACGAACTGGGTGTCGCCCCGGTTCACCACGCCGTAAATGCGGTTGCGGGTGGTCTGGGGCTTGCTCGATACGATGGCGATCTTCTCCCCCACCAGGGCGTTGGTTAGGCTGGACTTGCCCACATTGGGCCGCCCGCACACGGTGACCATAGCGGTTTTTTTGATTTCGTTCATAGGTGATCCTCAACTTTCTTTTTGAGCATTTATAAAAACGGACCGCCGAGGCTTCAGCCCAGCTTGTCTCCGTTTTTGACTTTCCTGTCCGGGGCGATCAGCACCACGCCCCCGTCGCTGTATGTACCCAGCACCAGCACCTCGGACATAAAGTCCGCGATCTGCCGCGGCGGGAAATTCACCACGGCCAGCACCTGCTTGCCGATGAGATCCTCCGGCTTGTAGTAGTCCGTGATCTGCGCGGAGGATTTTTTGACGCCGATCTCCTGGCCCAGATCTACCCGCAGCTGATAGGCCGGTCTCCGGGCCTTTTCAAAGACCTTCGCCTCCGTGATGGTGCCCACCCGGATATCCAGCTTCATAAAATCATCAAAAGTAGCCATAAATTTCTCGCTTTCTCAGCTGATTCTGTAGTGTGCCACAATGTCGTTCCGGTGCTCCAGAATGTCCTCCTCATAGTATCGCTGATACGGATTGCCGTTATGCAGCACGAAGGCGATGCCCTTTCTGTTGCGCATGTCCGACACGACGCCGATGTGATTTTCAAAAATTACAATGTCCCCGCCCTGCCACTGGCCGATGTCGTGGATGTCCGTGGTCAGCGCCATGGCGGTGTTTTTAAAGTAGACCTTCAGGTTCCGCACCCGGCGGAAGTCGATGTTCTTGTCCACATCCTCAATGCTGTATTGCTCCCGGTGGGCGCGCACGTCCTGGTCCACCAGCTCCATCAGGTCGTACCCGGCTCCCAGCAGCCCGAAGGCCACCACGTCCGTACAAACGCCGTACCCGTCGTCCGGATAGCCGGTGGCATAATACTGGCTCTTGTACTTGGGCCGGGTGTTCAGATACGCCCGGACGGACTGCAGAATGTCCGTCTGATCGTCCACTCCGTCCCCGTCCCGGTCGATGGGACTCCTGTAGGTCTCGATGCCAAATTTCCCGTTAGAATACTTGGGGTGGGGCAGATAATTGAACCGATACAGCACACATACCGCGGCCAGAAGGAGAACCGCCAAAGAAACCAGAAGGATCCATTTTTTCTTCGTCATACCGCCGCCCTTTCTCCGCATCTTTTGTAAATGTGTAAGGATCTGTCATTGCGAAGCCGGTGCGCACACCGGCTGTGGCAATCCGTAATACCCATCCGCCGCACCGGGCCTGCACAAAAAGCCGTTTGTCCTGTGTAGGGCGGGGTGCCCCCACCCCGCCGCTGAAGACTGCACCTCACAGCCACTCTCCCCGGAACATGGCCGCAGCAATGGCTGCCAGCAGTGCCAGCAGTGCCGGCAGTGCCGCGCATATCACAAATCCCAGACTGCACACCACCAGCCCGCTTACCCACAGGCCGGAATGCTCCCTCCGGCTTTTTCTCGTGATAAAGGTGATGACCAGTCCCGCCAGGGCCAGCACCGGCCCCGCCGCGATCACATCCGTATAGGCGTAGGGCGGGTGGTTGGCGCTGTAATAATACAGCGCGAAGCTCAGCAGGCTCAGCACCCCCAGCGCCAGCGGTATAGCCAGCAAAACCGTGTGAAAAGTCCTGTTTTTCATTTCCCTTTCCTTACAAAAATGCCCTGTAGGGCGGAACCCATGTGTCCCGCCGCACACCGCGCTTTCTGTGAACAACAATGTCATTGCGAACCAGTGACCGATGTCACTGGTGTGGCAATCCGTAATATCCCTGCGTTATACTCCTTGGTGTGTGCATGCCGACCGCGGCTCCCTTTCTTTCTGCGGCGAAAGAAAGGGAGGAAAGAACGCCGCCAAAACCAATGGTTTTGGAATCCTTTCCGCGGCTGAAGTGCCGTTCGCATCAGCACCTTTCCGCCCCGCGAATCGGAATGTGCAGACCTTGTGCCTTGCTTTCGCATACTCTCTGCGCCTAATTCCGCGACGCGCTCCGTGCCCCTTGCAACCCATCCGTAGGGGCGGGGTTCTACCTCGCCCGCGGGAGGGGCGGAGCCCCTCCCCTACGCACCCCTTGTTACGCTTCCGTAGGGGTCGGCCTCCCGGACGACCCGCCCGGACTTGCACCGACTTCATGTAAAAAACATGTCATTGCGAAGCCAGTGCGCACACTGGCTGTGACGATCCGTTTCCCGTCTTACCTCTCCAGTCCCAGCAGAGCCATGATGGCCTCCTCCCGTGAGCGCATCTGCTTTTTCATGACCCCCTCGTCCAGGTGGTCATACCCCAGCAGGTGCAGCACCGAGTGGGTCACCAGGTACGCCAGCTCCCGCCTTTTGGAGTGGCCGTATTCCCTGGCCTGGGCCGCCACCCGCTCCATGGACAGCACCATGTCCCCCAGGGGGATGAGCCCCGT
>CAMBKF010000059.1 GCA_945868085.1 uncultured Oscillibacter sp. | reverse complement strand
TCCGGCAGCAGGGCCACAATGGTCTTGCCCTTGTTCTCCGGCCGCTTGGCCAGCTGGATGGCAGCCCACACGGCGGCGCCGGAGGAAATGCCCACCAGTACGCCCTCCTTCTTGCCGATGAGCTTGCCGGTGGCGAAAGCATCCTCGTTTTCCACGGGAATGATCTCATCGTAGACCTTGGTGTCCAGCACATCGGGAACAAAGCCCGCGCCGATACCCTGGATCTTGTGGCTGCCGGACACGCCCTTGCTCAGCACGGGGGAGGCCGCAGGCTCCACGGCCACCACCTTCACGCTGGGATTCTGGCTCTTGAGATACTCGCCCACGCCGGTGACCGTACCGCCGGTGCCGACACCGGCCACAAAGATGTCCACCTTGCCGTCGGTGTCCTCCCAGATCTCGGGGCCGGTGGTGGCCTTGTGAACGGCGGGGTTGGCGGGGTTCACGAACTGGCCGGGGATGAAGCTGTTCGGGATCTCCTTGGCCAGCTCGTCGGCCTTGGCAATGGCGCCCTTCATGCCCTTGGCACCCTCAGTGAGCACCAGCTCCGCGCCGTAGGCCTTCATCAACTGGCGGCGCTCCACGCTCATGGTCTCGGGCATGACGATGATGATGCGATAGCCCCGGGCGGCGGCCACGGAAGCCAGGCCGATGCCGGTATTGCCGGAGGTGGGCTCGATGATGACGGAGCCGGGCTTCAGCAGGCCCTTCTGCTCGGCGTCATCGATCATAGCCTTGGCGATACGATCCTTCACGCTGCCGGCGGGATTGAAATACTCCAGCTTGCCCAGGACCTTAGCCTCCAGGCCCTCGGCCTGCTCAATATGTACCAGCTCCAGCAGCGGGGTCTTGCCCACCAGCTGATCTGCGGATGTATAAATCTTACTCATAGTATTTTCCTCCTAAGTCGTTATTGTTTTGTTTGGTATTCTGCTATCGGTTATCTGTATGTCTGCTCACTGACAGCGGCAACATCGGTATCTCCATATAAAGCTCATTTAATAACCAACCTTTCCTGTGGGTTTATATGGATTATAAGGCCGCTTCTCCCATTTGTCAATAGCCTTTTTTCACTTTTTTATTGATTTACCCATTTTCCCGCTGTATAATAGGATTATCCTTTAAAGGAGGGCGCGGAAATGCTGATTTCAACCAAAGGCCGGTACGCACTTCGGGTCATGATCGACCTGGCCGAGCATCAGGCAGACGGGTTCACGCCGCTGAAGGTCATTGCCCAGCGGCAGGAAATATCCGAAAAATATTTGGAAAACATTATAAAGCTCCTGGTAAAGGCCAAGCTGCTGACCGGCGTGCGGGGGAAGGGCGGCGGATACCAGCTGGCAAAAGCGCCGGAGCAGTATACCGTGGAAAGCATTCTCCGCGTCACGGAGGATTCCATGGCTCCCGTTTCCTGCCTGGCCCCCGGTGCCGACGCTTGTCCCCGCGCCGCCGAATGCCGCACACTTTCCATGTGGCGGGGACTGGATAAGCTCATTACGGAATACTTTGAGAATATCACCCTGGCGGATCTGACGCATAGCGACCCCGATGGATATGACTATGTGATCTGATCTGCACCCCACTTAAAAAAGATGTCCACCCCTATGGGTGGACATCTTTTTTAAGTAAAGCTGCTTTTCGGAAATTCAGCTGCCGTTTCGTTCACTGTAAGGCGATCATCGGTAAAGAAGCATCACTTCCCGCAATAAACGCCAATGGCCTGCGCAGCAAACTCTGCGGTGCCCTCACCGCCGGCCTTGTCGATGTTTTGGCGGAAACGCTCGTCAGCCACATACATTTCTCCCAAGCCCGCCAGGATCTCCGGCGTGCAGGTATAGAAATGGTCGGTGATAAACTGCTGTAATTCCCGTACGGCGGCTTGCGACTCGGGCGCAGCAGGATCCAGGCGCTTCAGCTTGCCCAACTTGGCGAAGCAGTTCATCAGATCGGTGGAATCGCCAGTGGTGCCGTCCTCCTCGCGCCTCCGGTATTCCCGATAGGCGGCGGTATGCCCCCACTTTTCCTTGACCTCGGCAGCGAACTTCTCCTGCTCTGTCTTATCAAATGCGTTGAATTTCATAGGTGTCACTCCCGTTTCTAAAGTTTCACGGGCAAGGGAGATGAGCCGTCCCAATCGCTCCTGCCGCAGTTCCAGTAATTTAATTTGGTCTGCGAGTGCGCCGGTTTGGTCAAAGTTCGGGTCATCCAGAATGCGCTTGATATCCTTGAGTGGAAACTCCAGCTCCCGAAACAACAGAATGGATTGCAGCCGCGCTATGGCAGTATCGTCATACAGCCGATAACCCGCTTCCGTGAGCTTGGTAGGCGGCAGCAGCCCGATGGCATCATAGTAGTGCAGCGCCCGGACACTGATACCGGCCAGTTTGCTGACTTCTTGAATGGTCATCATTGGTATCCCTCCTCCGTGTACATTTAGCATACACTATGACGCAAGGTCAGAGTCAAGCGTAAATTTTAATATTTTCAATAGGGATCCTCATTGTTTTATTTTGCGTAAAAACGTTATATTCCGCCATTTTTCTTGCTTTTCTCGTCAGAATATGCTATCATTATAAACAACGCTGTCAAGTGTTGGAATAGGCCCCGGCAGTATGGATGCGATCATCTCAATGCTCTGCCAAGCAGCGGAGCATTTTACATGTCCGCGCGGAGGAGATGTTTATGTCTGCGAGTTATACATAGCGCTGAAAACCGCTCATTGCTGGAAATATGCGGAAAAAGCCTTGTGTGAAAAGCAAGTTTCGTCTCACCACCGAACGCAAAGATAGGATACAACCGACAATTTGCCTCAAAAACTCGTAAAGATCTGAGATGCAGTGAGATGCAGGGCAAGATGATCGCACCGGATAACCGTCTATAATAACAAATATCACCTGGCAGCTGGACCGCCCGATCCCGGCGAAGTTCTTGAAGAAGACGAATAAGTTGGTAGTGGGATAAGGAGGAACGTATGACTGAACTTGAAAAAATAGAACGGGCAAAAATGTATATGGACAAGCTGGCAAACGGCATCAATCCCATCGATGACACCATGGCTCCAGACGATGATCTTATCAACAATGTCCGGTTATCACGTTGCTTTTTCTTCGTATCCGACGTGCTGCGGCAGGTGATTGAAAATGGCGGGACGAAGTTGGCTGCGAATAAGAAACCTAAAAAGATTCCTCTTGAAATCCCCATTGAGAAAAGAAGCCTGTTCGCCTACTCTGAGGTACCTATCCCGGCCAGCGAAATCGCCAAACGGATAAATGCTCTGGCGGATAATGACGCTATGCAAAAACTTACTTATTCGGGAATCCTCACGTGGCTCACGGAAATCGGAATGATGGAATGGGCGCTCACACCAGACGGAAAGCACACGAAAAGGCCGACGAGAATTGGCGAAGAAAACGGCATTTCCGTGGAGGGTCGAACGAGCAGCAAGGGTCCCTATCAGGTTGTCGTTTACAACAATGCCGCGCAGCATTTTATCATAGACAATC
>CAMBKF010000058.1 GCA_945868085.1 uncultured Oscillibacter sp. | reverse complement strand
CGTAGGGAATGCATTTATGCATTCCGAAATTTGGGCATGGGAATCCTTGTCGTACAGCAGGCCGCGCTTCAAATTACGTGTCATTCCGAACCAGTTCTCAAACTGGTGTGGGAATCTCCTTCGTCATTGAGACGGTGTCCTCCTGAAGATGGAGATTGCCACGCCAGTGCGCACACTGGCTCGCAATGACACCAAGGTTGAGGCGAGGCCTTCTAACGATGGGGATTGCCACACCAGTGACATCGGTCTACTTTATCGCAATGACCGGGAATTCGGGTTCGCAATGACGCGGGAAGTCGATAGTGCGCTTTGATCCGTCCCGTTTCGACTGTATGCGGAAAAAGGTATATTTTTTCGCCGTACAATCCCCCGGTCAGCCGGAGGGAGGAACATTTTGGTGGAAACGGAATAGCATGGAACGAGCGGTGAAGCTCAATCCTATATATGCGGAGGTAACATCTATGTGTAACAATGGCTGCTTTGGTGGGAACAACTGCTGGTGGATCATCATCCTGATTCTGCTGTTCAGCTGCTGCGGCAATATGAACATGAACGGCTGCTGCGACAACAATAACAACGGCTGCGGCTGCTGCTAACCACTGTGGGGGGCGGTCACAGCCCCCCTTTTTAATTATAGTGCGTATCGGCTGTTAACTAAGCAAAACGACAAATTGGAATTTAGTTGAAAGTTGAAAGTGGAAAGTGGAAAGTTAAGGAGTCCCTACGGGACATTTAAAAAACGAATGAAATATCCGCATTCCCAAGAAAAAAATGAAGTGTTTCGTATTTTGCATGGTTGTTTAATCGTCGCGAAGCGACACCATAACTTTCAACTTTCAATTTTCAACTTTCAACTTAAGCGAAGCGGATAAATTCTCAATTTGTCAGCGTCCTTACGAAAGCCGATAACCATAATTGTACATAAAAAAAGAGCGGCTTACGCCGCTCTTTTTTATGGAAGAAATTACATGTCGAAGGGTTCCATGCTCAGCACGGGGTGGCCCACTTCGCTCAGATAGTTCAGAAGCTGTTCAGGATCATCGGTGCAGATGGTCTCGTCGGCGATCATGTCGGTGAAGTTCTCCACACCGTAGAGCTCCAGGGCGGTGGCGTCCAGGCGCTCGCGCATCTGGTCCTTCAGGATCTTGGGCAGCCACACGATACGGCCGGGGCCGCCTTCGGCGGCGATGAACTTCTTGGAGGCGATGAAGTGCTTGCCGTGGCCCATGAAGCCGGGGGTCTGCACGCCGCCGCCGGTCATGGAGGCCATCTCGGAGAAGGTCATGCCCAGGGGGGTCATGCCCGCGTGCTCACGGCAGGTGATGACAACGCCCATGGAGACGGGCTCCACGCCGCAGATGCATTCGAAGCAGCCGCAGCTCGTCATGGGATCCTGGAACAGGGAGTACAGGGTCACATGCTCCAGAGCGCCGTGGGAGTACTTGTTGACAGCCTCGTCCACGTCCTCGTAGCGGCCCAGGTGCTCGTCGATGCAGCGGTCCTTGGGAACAATCTGGCAGGGTCCGGTGGGATCCAGCTCATTGGTGGCCTTGGCATCCAGCCAGCTCACGGCACCGCACAGGCCCAGACGCTCGGGAGTAACGATGCACACGTGGCTGGGAGAGAAGGCCTGGCACATGATGCAGGTGTAGAACTTGTCCACGGACTCGTCGGTCATGGACTTCAGGCGGTCGTCACGCTTGTTGAAGACCTCGTTGGCAGCGGCCCGGAGTTCCTTGTTCTTCTCGGGGTTCACCACGATGGTGACCTGGCACTTGTCCACAACGGCCTCGAACTCGCTCTTGATCTTGGCGTAGAGAACCTCGCCCAGGTGACGGAATTTGAAGCCGGCCTCGAAGTCCGCCTTGCTGATCCGGATACGGATCATGTCACGCTGGCCGGTGTGCATCACGCCCTCGATGCAGTTGAGGTAGGAGTGGAACTTCCGCTCCATGACGGACTCGAAGTCCGCCTGCATGGCCTTGCCGGCCACTTCCACGGTATAGCTCAGGGAAATCTTGGAGCCCACGGGGATCTCGTCGATTTCGGGGCCGTCCACCACGATCTTGTGGTCTTCCACTTCGGCGGCCTCCTTGGTGGCAACCAGCTCGAAGCAGTCCACACGGGAGCCGTCCACTTCCACCTGCATGTCGCCCCGGCGGATGACCTCGCCCTCAAAGGCGGTGGCAAAGGACACGGGAATGTCGATCTTGGTGATCTTCAGCTTGATGTCCCGGGCCTCCAGAGAGGTGGCGTTCCACTTGGTGGTATCCAGCTGCTGGATCAGGGACTTGGGCACCCGGAACATGTTCTCGGTCTCGTTGGAGACAACGGGGAAGCCCAGGCAGATAGCGCCGGCGCCGTAGGAGACGATCTCGTCAGACAGGGGCTTGTAGGCGTTGACAAAGGCCCGGACACGCTGCATGGTATATTTCGCCAGGGCGGGGAAGTCGCCGGGGGTGATGTTGCCGAAGATCAGGGCAGCCCGGAGGGCGACGCTGACCACATGGATGACGGACTGCATCTGCATGCCCAGGGGCACCACCCGGACGTTCTCACCGGTCTTGTAGCCGGCGTCGGCCAGCTGCTGAATGCATTTGCCGGTGAGGGACACCAGGATACCCTGGCTCTGGTACTCCTTCACCAGGGCCACGGTCTCGGCGGGGTCGTCGGCGCCGCCGATGATAACGGCCACGCCGGGGATGTCGCCGGTGACCAGGGGCACGCCCAGGTTCCGGACGAAGGCGTCGGACAGGTGGCCGAGCTCGGGCTCGGTGTAAGGCTGGGCACCCCGCAGGTACTTCAGGGCTTCCAGGAATTCGGCGCAGAGGGCGGAGCCGATACCGGCATCAAAGCCGTTCTGCAGACGGTTGCCGTGAACCACCATGCCCTTGATGGTGTCCATGGCGGCTTTCATTTCCCCAAGGGTGGTGATCTTGACGCCGGTCACCGCGTAGTAGCAGGGAAGGCTGTAAGCGGTGCCGGGGAAAGACACGGCTTCGCCCTCGCCGTAGGCGGCGATGGCTTCGTCGATGGCGGCGACGGTACGGGCGTAGTTGTAGTCGCTGCCTCCGAAGATTCTGTCAAAAAGTGTCACAGTATATCCTCCTAAATTTCATCACGATCCAAAATTTTCTTGATATTCCGAATCTCTTCCATGGCGGCGGGACTGAAATCGTAGGGCGATTTGCCCTGACGGTCCGCGTCCATGATCTGCGGATTGAAGTGGATACAGCCGAGCAGGTCTTCCGCCGGGATGACGGAGCGGATGAAGGCTTCATCTTCCTCCGTGCGCAGCTTGTTGGCAACCACCCGGACCCGCCTGACCCCCAGGTCGGCGGCCAGCCGCTTTACGTTCCGGTAGGTCTGTACGGACCTCGCCCCCGGCTCGATGACCACGATAAACTGGTCCATGTTGGCGGCGGTACCCCGGCCCAGGTGCTCCAGACCCGCCTCCATATCCATAATGACCACATCGTTTTTCCGGTAGGTCAGGCTGGAGAGGATGGCCTTGAGCATCACATGCTCCGGGCAGACGCAGCCGCTGCCGCCCACATCCACGG
>CAMBKF010000057.1 GCA_945868085.1 uncultured Oscillibacter sp. | reverse complement strand
ATCAAGTTTTTCTTGCTGTCATACGACGTTTTTTTAAAGCAAATTTCAAAAAATCTATAGTGTTGAGTTATGACAAAAAAACGCGCTTACGATCGTAAGCGCGTTTTCCTTTTTCCGCCTATCACCGCTCCCCCAGCTTCTTCTCCGTGTCCCTGCGGATCTCCGCCCGCAGGCCCTTGAGATATTCGGAGAAGGCCACCTTGTCGTCGCCGTAGGTCTTGTTCAGCTCATACTCCCTGGGGATCCATGTACTCAGGTCCGAGATGTTGTGCTGGATCACCGCCTCCAGGTTATCCATGGCCTTGTAAATTTTCGCCTCCAGCGTCTCCCGCTTTTCCATCTCGTCATACAGAGCCGTCATTTCCTCCCGGTAGAATTCCGGCAGCGTGTTCACCCAGTCCCGCAGGAGTCTCTCCTCGGTCTCCTCGTTCTCCGCCGTCTTGTCAAAGGACGGAATATCCCCGGTGAACGCCTCTCCCAGATCGTGTATCAGGCACATCCGGATCACCTTGTCCATGTCCGCCTCCGGAAACTCGTCCCGCACGAAGTACGCCATCAGCGTCATCATCCAGCAGTGCTCCGCCACGCTCTCATGCCGGCCCTTCCGGGTGTAGCAGTGCCGGGTGGTGTCCTTCAGCCGCTCTGCCACGGCCAGCGTCTCCAATAATTTTCTCGCTTCCACGTCTGTCCCTCCCCATGCTTCGTTTTCCCAATTTTACCACAGATCCTCTCCCCCTTCAACACCGGATCCTACGCCGCACCGCCGCCAAAAAAACTTTTTTTGCGGGTAGACGGATCTGACATTCAGCGCTAAAATAGAAGGGCAGATCCTGCGCCGGTGCTGCGCGTCCTCTGCGTGTATTTCAGACGAGAAAGACAGGTGTCTGTTATGTGGGTTATCTTTGCATTCGGTTCTGCGCTGTTTGCCGGGCTGACGGCGGTCCTTGCCAAGTGCGGCATCCGGAAAACGGATTCGGACGCCGCCACAGCCATCCGCACCATTGTGGTGCTGCTCTTTTCGTGGCTGATGGTGTGGATCGTGGGCTCCGGGCCGACCATCACGTCTCTCAGTGCCAAGACGTGGATCTTCCTGATCCTCTCGGGCCTGGCCACCGGTGCCTCCTGGCTGTGCTATTTCCGGGCCCTGCAGCAGGGCGATGTCAATAAGGTGGTGCCCATCGATAAATCCAGCACCATTCTGACCATTCTGCTGGCGCTGATCTTCCTGGGCGAGCCGGTCTCCTGGCTCAAGGGCCTGGCCATTGTCCTTATCGGCGTGGGCACCTTCCTGATGATCGAGAAAAAGGCCGTTTCCGGCGAAAAGCAGGAGAAAAAAAGCTGGCTTTTGTACGCGGTGCTCTCCGCCGTGTTTGCATCTCTGACGTCCATCCTGGGCAAGATCGGCATCGACGGCGTGGAGTCCAACCTGGGCACCGCCATCCGCACCGGCGTGGTGCTGGTCATGGCGTGGCTGATCGTATTCGTCAAGGGGAAGCAGCACACCCTGCGCTCCGTTCCGAAAAAGGAACTGGTTTTCATCTGCCTGTCGGGCCTGGCCACCGGTGGCTCCTGGCTGTGCTACTATAAGGCCCTGCAGGACGGTCTCGCCAGCGTGGTAGTGCCTATTGATAAGCTGAGCATCCTGGTGTCCATCGGCTTTTCGGCCCTGGTGTTCAAGGAACGCCTGTCCAAAAAGGCGGCTCTGGGCCTTGTGCTCATCGTCGCCGGCACCCTGCTGATGCTGGTCAAGCTCCCCGCCTGAATGCCGCTCCTCCCTGCAAAAAAATCGAGGCAGAGTCTCTGCCTCGATTTTTTATGTTCGCAGATCCTCCTCCGGCCGTGCCGGCCGGGAAAGGTCTCTCATTTACCAGTCCGAATTTCTCCGGGCAAAGGCCGCAATGATGCTCTCCGTGCCGAACAGCACCAGATACACCGCCACCAGATAGCTGATGGCCCGGATGGTCAAAAACGAGAGCACAGGGCTAAAGAGCATCATAAAGCCCAGGATCAGGCCCAGGATGTTGAGCAGCAGGGAGAAATAATAGTAAAACGAGTTGCCGATCAGCCGGACCAGGTTCACCCGGGTCAGTCCGGAAATGCAGTGTGCAATGAACCAGATGGGCATCAGGATGGTCAGCGCCCACTTGCCCACGTTGGGGTTGGCCAGCAGCATAATGCCGCACATAACGCTCAGGATCCCCGCGATCAGCGACAGCATGGGCCCAAACCCGGTGAACCGGGACAGGCGCACATACACCACAATGTCCTCAATGCCCAGGGCAATGGCGATGATGCCGTAGATCACCACCGCGCCGGTGAGCATGCTCTCAGGCCTCACAAAGGTGAACACGCCCAGCAGGATCAGCAGAATGCCCGCGATCAGTTCGCTCCAGCCGAAGCCGCCTTCCCTTTTCATTTCGCAGCCCCCTCCTTTTCCTGCAGGATCTTCATGAATTCGCTTCCGGTGATGGTTTCCTTTTCGTACAGGTACCTGGCCAGCTCATCCAGCTTGCTCCGGTGCTCCGCCAGCAGGCGGCGTGCCTTTTCATGCTGGGTCTTCACGGTCTCCACCACTTTTTTGTCGATCTCCTTCTGGGTGTCTGCCGAGCAGGCCAGGGAGGTATCCCCGCCCAGGTACTGGTTGGTCACCGTTTCCATAGCCACCATGTCAAATTCATCCGTCATGCCGTACCGGGTGACCATGGCCCGGGCCAGCTTGGTAGCCTGCTCAATGTCGTTGGAGGCGCCGGTGGTGATCTGTCCGAACACCAGCTCCTCCGCCGCCCGGCCGCCGGTGAGGGTGGCGATCTTGTTTTCCAGCTCCTCCTTGGTCATGAGGACCTTGTCGTTCTGTTCCACCTGCATGGTGTAGCCCAGGGCGCCGGAGGTACGGGGAATGATGGTGATCTTCTGCACCGGGGCGGATTCCGTCTGCAGCGCCGCCACCAGGGCGTGGCCGATCTCGTGGTAGGCCACCACCTTCTTTTCCGCGTCGGTCATGATGGCATTTTTCTTCTGATACCCGGCGATGACCACCTCAATGCTCTCCTCCAGGTCTGCCTCCTTTACCACCGTGCGCCCGTCGCGCACGGCCCGCAGGGCCGCCTCGTTGATGATGTTGGCCAGCTCCGCGCCGGAGGTACCCGCCGCCATCCGGGCGATGGTGTGGAAATCCACATCCTCCGCCGCCTTGATCTTCTTGGCATGGACCTTCAGGATGGCCTCACGGCCGGCCAGATCCGGCAGCTCCACCGGCACCCGCCGGTCGAAGCGGCCCGGGCGGGTCAGAGCCGGATCCAGGGACTCCGGGCGGTTGGTGGCCGCCAGGATAATGACGCCGTTGTTGCCCTCAAATCCGTCCATCTCGGTGAGCAGCTGGTTCAGGGTCTGCTCCCGCTCGTCGTTGCCGCCGATCTGCCCGTCACGCTTTTTGCCGATGGCGTCAATTTCGTCGATAAACACGATGCACGGTGCCTTCTCCTTGGCCTGCTTGAACAGGTCCCGGACCTTGGAGGCGCCCATGCCCACAAACATCTCCACAAATTCAGACCCCGACATGGAGAAAAACGGCACCCCGGCCTCTCCGGCCACCGCCTTGGCCAGCATGGTTTTACCGGTACCCGGAGGGCCCACCAGCAGCACGCCCTTGGGCATAGACGCGCCCACATCGGTATATTTCCTGGGGTTGTGCAGATAGTCCACGATCTCCGCCAGGTTTTCCTTGGCCTCGTCCTCGCCGGCCACGTCGGCAAAGCGGATGCCATCGGAGGAGGGCACATAGACCTTGGCATTGCTCTTTCCCATGCCGAAGGTCATGGCGTTGGGCCCGCCGGCCTGGGACATCATCTTCTTGGCCATATACTGCCCCAAAATCGCAAAAATAGCAATGGGCAGGATCACGCTGAGGAAAAAGCTCAGCAGCGGCGACATTTCGCCTGTGATGTTCCGGGTGAAGGTCGCCCCGGCGGTGTAGAGCCGATCCGTCAGCGTGGCGTCGTCCATTTTCCCGGTTTTGTAGATCTGCTGGCCGTCCTTGTCCGTGAATACGATCTCCGAGTCGTCCACCTCCACATTGCCGATGTTCTTCTCCTCGATCATCTTCATAAAGGTGCCGTAGTCCACTTCCTTCACCCGGTGGGTCTCCAGCAGGGGAGCAACGACCATGTTAAAAACCAGTATGACCAGCAGCACGATGCCATAGTAGTAGATCAGCGGTTTTTTAGGTGATTTGACCTCTTTCATAGGTTTACCTCCTTACGTTTTGTGTCTATCCCGCCCCGCAGCGCGGCAGCCGGAACGCGGTGAACATATAAAGGAAAATCCCACACTTCCGTGCAGGATTTTTGGTGGAGGCGAGGGGAGTCGAACCCCTGTCCGAAAGCGCTTTAACAGGACTTTCTCCGGGCGCAGTTACGATTTGAACATTCCCTCCTCGACGCGGC
>CAMBKF010000056.1 GCA_945868085.1 uncultured Oscillibacter sp. | reverse complement strand
CATTCCCTCCCCGGAGGGCAACGCCGCCATCCGCATGATGGCGGCTAATGAGGGCTTGTTCCTGGATCCCGTTTACACCGGTAAGGCCTTCGCCGGCCTGGTCAAGCTGGCCCGGGAAGGGAAGTTCAAGCCCGATGACAACGTGCTGTACCTGTATTCCGGCGGCGCCGGCGGCCTGTTCGCCATTGACGTGGATCTGGGCTGAAGCATGATTCGGCCTGCGCGACAGGAATAATAAATCCGCCCCTATCTGCAGCTTTTCGACCCGCAGGAGAGTCTACAAGTGGGCGGACTTGCATGTGAGCGTGTGGATATGAAATGATTGGCGCTATGTACCGATGGCAGCACAGGCCGCTATCAAGGATCAGCACTGATGCCGTCCTGACCCAAGGGCTATAAAGACACATAATACTAATAAAAGCCGGCCGCACAGCCATTGAAAGCTGTGCGGCCGGCTTTTCCCATGGAATATGACCCGCGGCGGCGGACTTGACAGGAACAGCCGGAGATTTTACAATAGCATCAGCAAGGTCTGCCGGCATTATATCCCCGCTGCCCGGCATAAACCGATCCACACAACAGAAAGGAGTGTTTAACATGGACAGGATCCAGAAAAACTTCGGCTTCGGCTGTATGCGCCTGCCGATGAACGGCGAGGACGTGGACATTCCGGAAACCACGCGCATGGTGGATGCCTTTCTGGACGCGGGCTTCAATTATTTTGACACCGCCCACGGCTATCTGCAGGGCAAGAGCGAAACGGCCCTGAAGACCTGCCTCACCAGCCGCTATCCCCGGGACCGCTATGTGCTGACGGACAAGCTCACTGCCGATTTTTTCCAGACCGAGGCGGACATCCGCCCGTTTTTTGAAAGCCAGCTGGCCGCCTGCGGCGTGGACTACTTTGATTTCTATCTCATGCACGCCCAGGGCGCGGGCAACTACCCCCATTTCAAGGCCTGCCGCGCCTATGAGACGGCCTTCGCCCTGAAGGCCGAGGGCAAGGTGCGCCATGTGGGCATCTCCTTCCACGACCGGCCGGAGGTGCTGGAGCAGATCCTGACGGAGTACCCGGCCATTGAGGTGGTGCAGATTCAGTTCAACTATATGGACTACGATGACCCTGCCGTGCAGAGCCGCGCCTGCTACGAGGTCTGCCGCAAGTACAATAAGCCCGTCCTGGTCATGGAGCCGGTGAAGGGAGGCAACCTGGTGAACCTGCCGGAGGAGGCAAAAGCCGTGCTGGATGGGCTCCACGGCGGCAGTCCCGCCAGCTACGCCCTGCGTTTTGCCGCGGGGTTCCCCGGCATGCTGATGGTGCTCTCCGGCATGAGCAATATGCAGCAGATGCAGGCTAACCTCTCGTTTATGCAGGATTTCCACCCGCTGGATGAACGGGAGCTGGCGGCGGTGGAACAGGTGCAGAAGATCTTCCGCAGCAAGCATCTCATCCCCTGCACCTCCTGCCGTTACTGTACGGATGGCTGTCCGCAGCACATCTCCATTCCGGATCTCTTTGCCGATATGAACGCCAAGCAGCTCTATCACGACTGGAACGCCGATTACTATTACGGCGTTGTCCACACCGGCCCCGGGCGCAAGGCCTCCGACTGCCTGAAGTGCGGCAAGTGCGAGAAGGCCTGCCCCCAGCATCTGCCCATCCGCCGGCTGCTGGAGGAAGTGGCAAAGGTATTTGAGCAGCAATAAGGAGCCGCCCCGGGCCGCTCTGCCAATACAGGACCCCCGCATACCGCCCAGGCAGCGGCATGCGGGGGTCTTATCCTGTAAATTTTCAGCGCACCACGCCGAAGTGGAACAGATAGTCCCGCCAAAGGGGGTAGTATGCGGCCTTCACATGTACGCCGTCGCCGGAATAGTCCGCCCGGAGGGCGCCGTTGGCGTCGTCGAAGACCGGGTTGCAGTCGATGAAAAACACGTTCACCCAGTCGGCCAGCTTCTGCAGCTCCGCATTGCGGGCGTTGATGGTGGAGTTTGTGTAGAAGGTGGAGTCCGATTTTTCCTGGGTGGTGTGGAAAATGGCCTGCAAAAATACGATGGCATCGGGCTGCAGGCTGCGGACCTGGTCCAGCAGGACCTTGTACTGGGCCGCCCAGCTCTCCGCCGAGCCCGTGCCCAGCTCGTTGATGCCCAGCATCATGTAGACCTTGCCGTAGTGCTTGCCCGCCAGGGCCTGGGCCAGGGTCTGCCCGCCGGGAAATTCCGCATCCTCCGCCGCCGACCAGACCGTCAGGCCGGTGCGGCAGAGATAGTCGGCGTTGGGCAGGCCTGCGTAGTCCATAAAACCGTCCGTGTGGGAGTCGCCGATGAAGACCGCGTCGTCAAAATAGGACGCGTCCACCTGAGTGAATCGGGGGTCCGGCTCCGGGATGGGAGCGGGTCCGGGCTCGGGCTCCGGCTGCGGTTCCGGCTCCGGGACCGGTTCGGGTTCCGGCTCCGGTTCCGGCTCGGGCTCCGGTACAGGTTCCGGCTCCGGCTCGGGAACTGGTTCGGGTTCCGGAGTCGGCTCCGGCCGCGGCTGGGGTATGGGCGCCGGCTCCGGGACATCGGCGGGCGGTGCGGTCCAGGGATACACCCCGTCGGCCAGGGCGGTGGCCATGGCCGCCACCGGCGGCGTCAGGGGCTCCAGCTTTTTCAGGTAGTCCCGGTAAACGCCCGTGGGGTCCACGGCGGCGTACACATTCAGCAAAATGGCGCTCAGCAGGCACAGGGGCAGGAGCAGATAAACTTTTCGGGAGGCCATGATCGATCACCTCAAAATCGGGAATAGAGAAACGCGCTGCCCGAGGAGGTGGCGATGAAATATACGCACACCCAAAAGAGCAGGAACAGGAATGCCTGCATCCACACGCACTCCCGGTATTTTTCAAAGAAGCGGCGGGGCTGCGGCAGGCACAGGAGGATGCTCACCAGCAGGAGCCACCAGTAGGAGCCCAGCTGCTTGGCCGCATCCTGGGCGGAAACGGCGCCGGGCGTCCCGAAAAACGGGAACAGCCGGGAAAAGTACGCGCCCAGGTCCCGCAGGTCCGTGATCCGGAAAATGACCCAGGTCAGCGGGATCACTACCAGCAGATAGACGTGGGAGAGGACCCTGTGCCGCTTCAAAAAGCCGCCGATGCAGAACTTCTCCAGCAGAATGAGAACCAGCAGCGCGGCGCCCCACAGGACAAAGTTCCAGCTGGCCCCGTGCCACAGGCCCGTGCAGAGCCATACCACCGTCAGGGCCAGAGCCGTGCGGGCCTTGCCCCGGCGGCTGCCGCCCAGGGGGATGTACAGGTAGTCCCGGAACCAGGTCCCCAGGGTGATGTGCCACCGGCGGTAGAATTCGCTCACCGACCGGGCGGTGTAGGGCAGGTCGAAGTTCCGGGGCACAGGCAGGCCCAGCATCTGCCCCAGGCCCATGGCCATGAGGGAGTAGCCGGAAAAGTCGAGATACAGCTGCAGACTGTAGCTCACTGCCCCCAGCCAGGCCAGGGGCGTGGAGAGATACTCGTACCCGATGCGCTCCATGGCCGCCCACAGGGGTGCCAGCTGGTCGGCCAGCAGCACCTTGCAGCCCAGGCCCACAATGAAGTATTCCAGGCCCTCCAGCACATCCTGCCGCCGGATGACCCGCCCCTTCAGCGGCCCGCGCCAGTCGCGCCAGCGGAGGATGGGCCCCATGGTCAGCTGGGGAAATGCCAGGGTGAAGGCGGCGTAGTCTATGACATTCCGCTCCGGATCCCCGCCCCGGTATACATCTATCAGGTAGCCCATGCTCTGAAAGAGGTAGAAGCTCACGCCCAAAGGCAGGGCGATCCGGGGCAGGGAGAGGGCCTGGCCGGCCAGAGCGTTCCAGTTTTCCAGGAAGAAAGCGGCGTATTTGAAGTACACCAGGCACAGCAGGTCCGCCGCCAGGGCCGCGGCCAGCAGAGCCCGGCGCAGGGTCCTGCCCCTGCCGGCCATGAGCCGGGCCAGGCCATAGTGCAGCAGGATCACAACGCCCAGCAGCAGAGCGTCCCGGGCCCCTGCCCCCCAAAAATAGAACGCCGCGCTGCCCAGCACCAGGACCGTGTTTTTGAACCGAAAAGGGAGCAAATAATAAACCGCCAAAAACAGCGGCAGAAAATAAAATAAAAATTGCAGATCAGAAAAGCTCACGGGGAAAACTCCTGCCTTCCATAGTATCGGTCCGGACCCGGGCACACCAGCGCCGCCGGACACTGCATCTATCATAATTGATGGCGCGCCGACCTTCAACTCCATAAGGGTAACAATCTTGATTCCATTTTGTAACAGAGTGTCCGCCGCCGCAGACCGACCGGGAGAAATATCCCCCGTTTGCGAGACAGTTCCCGGAGATTTCTAAAAACACTCCCCGATTCAACAAATAACAACTATTGAAATTTTCGGATAATAGTCAGACTGCACAAAAAAGTTTGACAAAAATTCTACAGGTGCAGCCGTTAAGAAACCGTAATTAGAGTTGATTCTCACGGCAAACAGCGTTAAAATATTATCAACCCCTGCCTGATAAAGCGGCGAGGAAAAAATTGTTTGTTGTGTAGAAAAAGGAGAGTGACGCTGTGTTTAAGAAATTCACCAATGGCTGTGTGCGCGTCGTTAACCGCTGGCTGCCCGACGCATTCCTGTTCGCCATCATCCTGACCCTGGTCGTGTTCGTAGGCGCCATGTGCGCCACCGGTATGGGCCCCATTCAGATCATTTCCGCCTGGGGCGATGCCAAGGGCGGCTTCTGGAATCTGCTGGCCTTCTCCATGCAGATGGCCCTGGTCCTGGTTTTCGGCTCTGCCATGGCCTCTGCCCGCCCCTGTAAGAAGGCGCTGCGTGCTGTGGCTGGCCTGTGCCACACCAATAAGCAGGCCATTCTGGTCACCACCTTCGTGTCCACCATCTGCTGCTGGCTGAACTGGGGCTTCGGTCTGGTCATCGGTGCGTTGCTTGCCAAGGAAGTGGTGCGCCGCGTTCCCACGGTGGATTATCCTCTGCTCATCGCCTCCGCCTACTCCGGCTTCGTCATTTGGCACGCGGGCCTGTCCGGCTCCATCCCCCTGGACCTGGTGGCCGGCAAGGCCTTTGGCGATGTGACCTATCAGGCGCCCATCACCGAAACCGTGTTCCACCCAATGAACCTCATTATGTGCGGCGTGATCCTGATCCTCATGCCTCTCATCAACTACGCCATGCACCCGGATAAGGACCATACCGTCACCGTGGACCCCGCCCTGCTGGTGGATGAGGAGGAGCGGACCTATGTGAAGGACACTCCCGCCGAGAAGATGGAGCATTCCAAGATCCTGTGGGCCATCACCGTCATCCTTGGCTTCACCTACATTATTTACTACTTCGTGAAGAACGGCTTCACCCTGGGCCTGAACATCGTGAACATGATCTTCCTGTTCCTGGGCCTGCTGCTCCACGGCGACCTGCGCCGCTATGTGGATGCCATTGCCGATGCGGCCGCCGGTTCCGCCGGCATCCTGCTGCAGTTCCCGTTCTATGCGGGCATCATGGGCATGATGGTGGCCACCAATGACCAGGGCACGTCCCTGGCAGGCGTCATCTCCCAGTTCTTCGTGGATATTTCCAACAATGTCACCTTCCCCATGCTGTCCTTCCTGGCGGCCGGCATCGTGAACTTCTTCGTTCCCTCCGGCGGCGGCCAGTGGGCGGTCCAGGGCCCCATCATGATGCCCGCCGGCGCGGAAATGGGTATCGAGGCCGGCCGCACCGCCATGGCCATTGCCTGGGGCGACCAGTGGACCAACATGATCCAGCCCTTCTG
>CAMBKF010000055.1 GCA_945868085.1 uncultured Oscillibacter sp. | reverse complement strand
GCCTGCCATGCCAGGACCTTTTCCACATTTGCACCAGGTTTTCCCGGCATGGCATGCCTACTGTAGCACACTTGCCGACTGAGAGGTATTTTCTCCCACGCACATGTCGCGAGAGAAAATGATTTGAATTCTTTGCCGCCTGCGGGCGGCAAACTCTGCGAGGCTTTTTTGACGCAAAAAGACGCACCCCCTGGGTGCGTCTTTTTATTTGCATATTCCGTAAAGTCTATTTCCTTTACACATTGAAGCGGAAGTAGATCATGTCGCCGTCCTTGACCACATAGTCCTTGCCCTCGGAGCGCAGCAGGCCCTTTTCCTTGGCCGCGGCCACGCTGCCGCCGCAGGCCATCATCTCGTCGAAGTTGATGGTCTCGGCCCGGATGAAGCCCCGCTCGATGTCGGAGTGGATCTTGCCTGCGGCCTGGGGGGCCTTGGTACCCTTTTTGATGGTCCAGGCCCGGCACTCGTCCTTGCCGTAGGTGAGGAAGGAGATGAGCCCCAGCAGGTCATAGCTGCACTGGATCAGTCGGTCCAGGCCGGACTTCTCCACCCCCAGCTCCTCCAGGAACATGGCCCGCTCCTCGGGGTCGTCCAGCTCGGCGATGTCCTGCTCCAGCTTGGCGCAGATGGGCAGCACCTGGGCGCCCTCCTTCTCGGCCAGGGCCTTCACATCGTTGAAATAAGGGTTGGCGTCACAGTCGGCAAAGCCCGCCTCGTCCATGTTGGCGGCGTAGATGATGGGCTTCAGGCTCAGCAGGTCCGCCGTCTCGATGATGGCGCGGTCGTCCTTGTCGCAGTCGAAGGTGCGGGCGGACTTGCCGCCGTCCAGGTGCTCCGCCAGGGCCTTGAACACCTCCGCCTCGTGGAGGAACTTCTTGTCGCCCTTGGCGGCCTTGGATGCCTTTTCCACCCGGCGGTTCACCATCTCCAGGTCGGCCATGATCAGCTCCAGGTCAATGGTCTCAATGTCCCCCAGGGGGTCCACCGGGACGTTGGTGCCGGCGTCGGCCACCACGTGCATGATGTTCTCGTCGTCAAAGCAGCGGACCACATGGACGATGGCGTCGGTGCGGCGGATGTTCTCCAGAAACTTGTTGCCCAGGCCCGCGCCCTGGCTGGCGCCCTTCACCAGGCCCGCAATGTCCACGAATTCGATGACCGCCGGGGTCTTTTTGTCCGGCTGATACATCTCGGCCAGCTTGTCCAGCCGCGCGTCCGGCACAGCCACCACACCCACATTGGGCTCGATGGTGCAGAAGGGATAGTTGGCACTCTCGGCGCCGGCGTTGGTGATGGCGTTAAAGAGGGTGCTCTTGCCCACATTGGGCAGGCCCACGATACCTAATTTCATAAAGGAACTCCTCCTCAATCGATTCTCTCAGCATATTGTACCACACCCGGCTGCCGTTCTCAAGGGCCGCCGGGCCCGGTTTATTTTCCTTTTCTCCGCTTGGCGAAGGCCTCCTTCTTCCGCTGAGGCATTTTCCCCTTCTGGCCCGGATTCTCCGGCCGCTTGTGGCGGAAGTTGCCGCCCCGGGGCTTTTCCCGTCGGTCAGGCTTCGCCGGCTCCTCCGGCTTTTTGCCGAAGTACTTCTCCCCCTTCTGGGGCCGGATGAGGCACCTGTCCTCATAGCCGATGAGGTCCGTCCGTTCCGCCTTCTCCAGGGCCTCGATGACCAGGGGGCGAAGATCCTTGCGCCCCCACTGGAGCAGCGCCCGCTGCAGTGCCTTTTCGTGGGGGCTCCGGGCCACATATACCTCCGTCATGTCCCTGGGGTCGATGCCCGTGTAGTACATGCAGGTGGAGATGGTCCCCGGCGTGGGATAAAAGTCCTGCACCTGCTCCGGCAGATGCCCGGTCCTGTGCAGGAACTCCGCCAGGAGCACGCTGTCAGCCAGGGTGCATCCCGGGTGGGACGACATGAGGTACGGCACCAGGTACTGCTCCTTGTGGTCCGCCTCGTTGAGCTTCTGATACCTGCGCCAGAACTTCTCGAACACGTCAAAATGGGGCTTGCCCATATAATCCAGCACCGAGGACACGCAGTGCTCCGGGGCCACCTTCAGCTGTCCGCTGATGTGATAGTCCACCAGCTCCCGGAAGAAGTCCTGGTTCTTGTCCTGCAGCATGTAGTCGTACCGGATCCCGCTGCGGACGAATACCTTTTTCACTCCCGGCAGCCTGCGCAGCCGCTGCAGCAGCTCCGTGTACTCCGAGTGATCGGCATCCAGATTTTTGCAGGGCTGAGGGGCCAGGCAGCTGCGGTTTTTGCAGCAGCCGTGCTTTTTCTGTCCCGGGCAGGAGGTATGGCGGAAGTTGGCCGTGGGCCCACCCACATCGTGGATGTATCCCTTGAACTGCGGGTCATGGGTGAGTATCTCCGCCTCCCGCAGAACGGACTCAATGCTCCGGGATGTGACCATCCGCCCCTGGTGAAAGGTCAGGGCGCAGAAATTGCACCCGCCGAAGCACCCTCGGTTGTGGGCGATGGAAAACCGCACCTCCTCAATGGCCGGCACGGGTTCTTTGTACATGGGATGCACCTCCCGGACAAAGGGCAGGTCGTAGAGCCTGTCCAGCTCCTCCCGGGGCAGGGGCCGCTGGGGCGGGTTCACAATGAGATACCGCCCCTCACAGGGCTGCACCACACCGCAGCCCCGGATGGGGTCGTTTTCGTCGTACTGCAGCTTGGTGGCTATGGCGTATTGTTTTTTGTCCTCCCGGACGCTCTCGTAGCCGGGCACCGTCACCGGCCGGTAGATACACTTTTCCGGGCTCTGGCTCAAAAACGCCGTGCCCCGGACGTCGGTGATGTCCCCCACAGGCACCTTTTGGGAAAGCCGCCGGGCGATCTCCTTTGTCGCCGTCTCCCCCATGCCGTATACCAGCAGATCCGCCGGGGCGTCATAGAGGATGGGCCGGCGCACCTTGTCATCCCAGTAGTCGTAGTGGGCAAAGCGCCGCAAGGACGCCTCCAACCCGCCGATGATAATGGCCGTGTCGCCGCCGAAGGCCTCCCGGGCCCGATTGGCGTATACAATGGTGGCCCGGTCGGGCCGGTAGCCCATCTTACCCCCGGGAGAGTAGAGGTCCTTATCCCGCCGCCGCTTGGCAACGGTGTAGTGGGCCACCATGCTGTCCAGGTTTCCCCCGCCGATGAACACCCCATACCGGGGCTTTCCCATCTCGGCGAAGGCCGTGCAGTTGTGCCAGTCCGGCTGGGAAAGCACTGCCACCCGGTAGCCCTCCGCCTCTAAAAGCCTCGCGATGAGGGTGCTGCCGAAGCTGGGATGGTCGATGTAGGCGTCGGCCATAACCACCAGAAAGTCGTAGTAGTACCAGTCCCGCGCCCGCATCTCCTCCCGGCTCACCGGGAGAAATTCCGTTCCTCTCATGTCTTCTCTCCGTATCCTATGTAGAGATCCATGTCCCCCTCGGGGGTTTTCTCAAAGCCGTAATGGCGGAAGAAGCTCTCCGTCTCCGCATCCGGGCAGCGCAGGCGGATGTGCTCCGCGCCCCGGGCCCGGTAATACTGCACCGCCTGCCCCAGGGGGCCGATGCCTCGGTTCAGGCCCCGCCAGGTGGGCAGCAGCCCGTAATAACCGATCCGGCCCACTCCGGGTTCTGTCTGGGGCAGCAGCTGCACGCCCCCGGCCAGCTCGCCCCCGTGCAGCACGGCAATGGCCTCCCCCTCCGGGCCGATGCCCAAGGTCTTCCGCTGGGCCTCGGTCATGGGCAGATAATACATGTCGCTCTCCAGCATCCGCTCGTCCTTCCACCACTTCTGCTTGGCGAAGGTGGAAAGGTGGGCGTCGATGAGGTGGTGGTTGTCGTCCCGGTACAGCACGGCAAAGCCGTCCTCGTCATACTCCACCAGGGAGATAGCGGTGTTGTCCCCGTGGGGGGTGCTGCCCAGCTCACTGAGGGGTCTGCCCTCCAGGGTGCCCAGCACCATCCGCAGCGCCGCCCCGTGGCTGAATACCGCCACGGTCTTGCCGTCGTTTTCCCGTGCGATCTTCGTCAGCGCCGGGAGGAACCGATCCAGCACCTGCCGGGCCGTCTCGCCGCCGGGCACCTGCCAGCGATCCAGATGGCGGTTGAAGTCCACAATGCGCTCCTCGTCCTCCATGCGCAGCTGCTGCCAGGTGCGGCCTTCCCACACGCCCATGTTCACCTCCCGCAGGTTCGGGTCGGTGTGCAGCGTCAGGCCCTTGGGCACATATACGGCCCTGGCTGTGGTGCGGGTGCGGAACAGGTCGCTGCTGTATACGGCGTCGATGTGTATGTGTTCAAACCGCTGCTGCAGGGCCGCGATCTGCTTGTAGCCCCGGGCGGTGATGAGGCCGTTGTAATGGCCGTGGGCAATGCGGTAGAGGTTCCCCTCCGCCTCTGCGTGTCTGACTAAATAAATGCGGGTCATGGTCTTCTCCTTACAGTACCTGAATGATTTTCTTCATGTCGGCCACCGCCGCGTCTATGGCCGCGGACAGATCCTCTGCATACTGCAGCTCCCCGTCCGCCACCAGAGCGCCGTGGCCGTATTCGTCAAAGGCGGGGTAGGCGTTGTCCCCGTCGCAGCAGGCCAGGATGAGAAAGGCATCCTTCAGCCGCCTGCGCAGGTCCTTGATGTCCAGGCTAAAGCCCGTTTCCACCATGCAGGCGGCGCCGAAGCGTGCCATCTGCTCCCCGGCCGCCTGAAATACCTGCCGGTCCCCGGCCACAAGATTCTGCACGGAGGCCACCCCGGCCTCCCTGGTGCGCAGCACGGCGATGACCAGCTTGTCCTCCGCCGCCCGGCAGCTCTCCGCCCCGCCATAGGGCAGGATGGTCACGGCATCGGCGTTCACGCCCCCCTGGATCCACGGCTCCGTCCCGGCGCACCGGGCGTCCACAATGGTGTACAGCCCCTGATTTTTGGCCATGTTCACCAGGTTTGAAAGCACATCCATTCCCATAAAGCCCTGCCGGAGATACGGCTCCGCCCGCAGCATCACCGCCGGCAGCTTCCCCGCCGCCTGGGCGATAGCCTGGCTGCCGTGGTAGCGCAGGGCCTCGGCGTGGGCCATGGGGCAGTCTCCGTACATATCGGTAAAATTCTTCAGATATTTTTTGTCCAGCCGGTCCTCCCGGGGATCCAGCACCAGGGCCACCGGCGTCTTAGCGCGGCGGATGGCCTCCTGCAGGCGTTCAGCAGACATAAAAACGCTCCTTTTCTCTGTCCGGTTTTTTTGTGGATATTATACGCCATGCGGCGAAATTTGGCAACCGCTCCGGCGGTTTTTTCCCGGCAAACGGGAGATACTATCCCCGTGGACAAAGGAGTGAAGTGCAAATGTGTAAAAGTCCGTTTCTCTGGGGCATGGCCGCCGGGATCATGGTGGGTGTCACCGCAGAGATGATCGTCTGTCCCCGTCCCAAGTGCCGGAAAACCGCTGTGGGCCAGGCCATGCAGCGGATGGGTAACGCTCTGGACACGGTGATGGTGACCGTGGCGAAGAAGTTGGATTAAAGAAAATTTATGGGCAGGGTGTTTTCCGAAACATCCTGCTCATAAATTTAGCTGCCAAAAATCTTTTTCCACAGCAAAGGGATCATATCCTACTTATAAAATCTTTCGGATTTTGAGAAATATGTGTTGACAAGCATCAAAATTTTGGTATAATAAATATTGCTGTTCGCAGCGAAAAGAGAATATGCAGTGGTATCGAAGAGGTCATAACGAGCACGACTGGAAATCGTGTTGTCGTCAAAAGCGGCACGAGGGTTCGAATCCCTCCCACTGCGCCATATTAACGAAACGGTATAGATGCGTCTGGCGAAAAGTCAGGCGCATCAACCG
>CAMBKF010000054.1 GCA_945868085.1 uncultured Oscillibacter sp. | reverse complement strand
GACAGAGGCCTCTCACGCCTTTAACATCGGTTCGAATCCGGTACGGGTCACCATTTCTTTCTTGACAAAGAGCGCAAAATTGAATATACTACTGTTTGTTACCGCGAATAACGGTTTCAATAGTTGGTGCTGATTAGGGCGAGGGTCCACCCGTTCCCATCCCGAACACGGAAGTTAAGCTCGCTTCTGCCCACGATACTTGGCTGGAGACGGCCCGGAAAAATAGGTAGCGCCAACATAGAGAAGGCACCCAATAGGGTGTCTTTTCTTTTTGCCGAGAATTGATTTATAGAGTTAGGCCGGGATGGGTGACCATCCCGTGACAGGTCAGTTAAGCCCACTTCTGCCTGTGATACTTGGCAGGCCGACGTGCCCGGGAAAATAAGGTAGCGCCAACATAGAGAAGGCACCCATTAGGGCCCTTTTTTGGTGGGGAGCAAACATGGCACACATCGCTGGGTTGAGAATTAAGCAAGGAGGGCGCTGCATATGAACATCCAATATACAGAAAATGCAGCAGAGACCATAGAACGGTTCAGAGACGGTTCTATTTATTGCCGAGAAGTGTTGCGGCGATGGTGTAGATGTGGCGTATGCGGCAGAGGCAGAAGCAAACGAATTAGCAGGCCGCGTTGAGAGGGACTGGTACGAATTATTCCGATTGATGGTTTTACGGAGATATGATCCGGATGAACTTGAAGGGGACATTTATGTTTTTGATGCCTCTATGCGATGGTGTGTGATACTTACACACGGAAACGCCACCGACAGGCGGGGCCTGGGTTGGCGTAGGGCGCAGATAGTGCCGCCCCTGCAAGGTCAAAGACCTGCAGGGGTGGCACTATATTTAGCTATTTGTCTCACGAGGAGAGTGTACGGTGCGTTCTCCGCAGCCGCAGCAGGAAGAAGATCGACAGCCCCAGGCACAGCAGTTCCGAGATCAGCGGCGCGAACCATATAGAGCTGCCGCCGGCAATGGCTGCCAGCAGGAGCAGCGCGCCGCCCTGCAGGATCAGACCCCGTCCGGTGGAGATGGTCACGGCCGGCAGCGGACGCTCCATAGCGGTGAGGAAACCGGCGATATAGATGTTGAAGCCCACAGGCAGATAGCACAGGCTATAGCGCCGGAAGGCATCCGCGGAAAAGGCGAGCATCTCCGACCCGGCATCCGGCAGGAAGGCGCCTACCAGGGCTGGCGCCGCCAAAAACAGCGCGGTGAAGCACACAGCGGCAACGCCGCACATGGTGCGCAGTCCGTAGCGCAGGAGCTTGCCGATGGCCTCGCCATCCCCCCGGCCGTTCTGGAAGCTGATGAGCGGCTGGCTGCCCTGGCTGATGCCCATGGTGATGTTGACGACCAGGGTGTTGGAGTAGGCGATGATGGTGTAAGCCACCAGGCCGTCGGTGCCGATGCAGCGGAGGATGGTGTGGTTGAACAGGAAGATCATCAGGCCGTTGCACAGCTCCGTCAGCCCGTCGGAAATACCGATGGGCAGCAGGCGGCGGTAGATCTTCCAGTCCATGCGGAAGCGCACCGGGTGGAAGGTGGTGTGTTTGCCCAGGAAGTGGGTCAGGTAGATCACGCAGGTGAGCAGCTGGCTCACGCCGGTAGCCACCGCCGCGCCCCAGATGCCCATGCCCCAGTGGAAAATGGCCATGTAATCCAGCACGCAGTTAGTCACGCAGCCCACGCACACGGTGATCAGCGCCAGCCGGGGCCTGCCATCGGTTTTTACCAATACCTCCAGATTGTAAGAGATCATGAAGCACACAGCAAAGGGTGCCAGCCCCCGGAGATAGTGGACGGTAAACTCCAGCGTGTCCGCGTTGGCGCCCAGCAGCAGGGCAAAGGGCTCTGTGAAAAACAGCACCAGGACGGAGATCGTCACGCCGATCACGGTCAGCGTTACCAGGTTTTGCGAAAAGAGCTTGTTGGCGCTCTGCGGATTTCCCTGTCCCAGGAGATAGGCGATGATGGTGGAGGTGCCCACAGCGAAGATCACCGCAATGGAGAACAGAAGATTCACAAAGGGCACAGCCAGGTTCACGGCGCTCATGGCGTATTCGCCTACGCCCCGGGCCACAAACAGGCCGTCCACAATGGAGTACAGGGAGAAAACCATGAGAGAGGCCACCGTGGCCGTGGAAAATCGGATGAATTGGTTGAGCAGACTCTGCTGTTGCTGCATTTTAAATAAGTTTCCTTTCCGTTCAGCGGCATACCGCGATTTGTTTTTCTTGAAATTAGTATAACAGAGGAAAAACGATTCGTCAAGATTGACAGTTGCGAAGTAAAAAGAGGAAATGTATAATAGACCGGGAAAAGGGTGTTATGAGAGTATATGGCAGAGAGCCTTTTTCAGACCTATTCACCGGTTAGGCTTTTATGAGCCCTGCGGGGAAATGGATCTGTAAGGCATGCTTGTAATCCACACGATACAGTGGTATACTTATAGGAAATATCCCAAGAAATGCAGGAGGAAGTGCGAATGAAAGCGGCACTTGTCATCATGGCGGCCGGACTCGGCTCCCGCTACGGCGGCAACAAACAGGTGGACGGCGTAGGCCCCAACGGGGAGATCTTGATGGAGTACTCCATTTATGACGCCATCCGCGCGGGCTTTACCAAGATCGTGTTCATCATCAAGCCCGGTATGGAGGAGATGATGCGGCGCATCTGCGGGGACTACGTAGCCCGGCGCACCGCGGCGGACGGGTCCAAAGTGGAGGTGTGCTATGCGGTGCAGGATTTCACGGGCCTGCCGGCGTTTTATCACCTGCCGGAGGGGCGGGAAAAGCCCTTTGGCACAGGCCATGCGGTGCTGTGCGCCCAGCCCTATGTGAACGAGCCGTTCTGCGTCATCAATGCCGACGACTACTACGGCGTGGATGCATACCGCAAGATCTACCAGGCGCTGCAGCACCTGCCGGAGCAGGGGGGCGCCGCCATGGTGGGCTACCTGCTGAAAAATACCGTCAGCGAACGGGGCACTGTGTCCCGGGGCGTCTGCCGGGTGGAGGACGGGCGGCTCCTGGGCATCAAGGAGACGCTGAAGATTCGTCTGGAGCCCGACGGCACCATTGCCGACGAGACCGAGGGCGTGCTCCCGGCGGACGCGGTGGTGTCCATGAATTTTTGGGGCTTTGCCCCCTCGTTTTTCCGGGAGCTGGAAAAATTTTTCTACGACTTCCTTCACTATGAGGCCGGGGAAAACATCAAGGCCGAGTGCATGCTGCCCAGCCTGGTGGGCAAGCTCATTGGCGAGGAGAAGATGAAGGTGTCCGTGCTGCAGTCTGCGGACCGGTGGTTCGGCATGACCTACCACGAGGACCGGCAGGCCGTGGCGGAGGAGCTGAAGCGGCTCCATGCATGCGGCGTATATCCTGAAACGCTGCGGCTATGAGGAGGGAAACCATGAGAAGAACCCGAAAAAGACCCTGGTATAAAAACCCCGCGTGGCTGGTGAGCATCGCGGCGGTACTGGTCGCCCTGGGACTGGTGCTGTTTTTCCTGCTGCGCGGCGGCGGAAAAAAGGAGCCGGTGGTGCCCAATGATCCGCCGGTGGTGGACCCTACGCCGGCGCCCGATCCGACCCCGACGCCGGACCCCACGCCGGATCCTGAGCCGGAACCGGATCCGGAACCCACGCCGCAGCCGTCCCAGGAGAGCTATACCGAGGGCGAACAGACCGACGGCGTGTGGAACCTGGTGCTGGTGAACCCCTGGAACCCCCTGCCGGAGGATTTCTCCGTGGATATTGAGCCCCTGGATAACACAGTGGGCGTTGACAAGCGCTGCTATCCCCAGCTGCAAAAGATGATGGACGACTGCCGGGCGGCGGGCCATTCCCCGTACATCTGCTCGTCCTACCGCACTCAGACTATGCAGCAGGAAAATTTTGACAGACAGATCGGCATTTTCAAGGACCAGGGCTATGACGACGAGGAGGCCCGGAAGCTGGCCGCCCGGGAGGTGGCCGTGCCCGGCACCAGTGAGCATCAGCTGGGCCTGGCGGTGGACATCATCGACACCAACAACTGGAACCTGGACGAATCCCAGGAGAGCATGCCCACCCAGCAGTGGCTTATGGCCAACAGCTGGCGCTACGGCTTCATTCTCCGCTACCCCAACGGCACCACGGACATCACGGGCATCATCTATGAGCCCTGGCACTACCGTTATGTAGGCTGCCAGGTGGCCAAGGAGATCTATGAGCGTGGCATCACCCTGGAGGAGTATCTGGGCCGCACCACGCATTAAAAAACATACCCCCAGCGGTGAGGCCCCACCGGGTCTCACCGCTTTTTTGTGCCCTCACAACCCGCCTTGCCGATTCTCCGTAGGGGCCGATGACCCTGTTGCGGTGCCAAAAATTTCTGCGCTGCCTTACGGCGGACGCCCCCAATTTTGACCGCGGCCACTCGCTCACTTCGCTTCATCCGCCACTGGCGGCGCTCAGTTCGCTCCCCACATCGGCCTGCCCCGCCGCACTTCTTGTTACGCATCCGTAGGGGGCGGCGTCCCCGACGCCCCGCCTTCCCGCAATTCCTGCAACCCGCCGTAGGGGCGGACACCTCTGTCCGCCCGCCGGATTTGTACCGCAACTCTTGTGATCGCGTAGGTCGGGGTGCCCTCACCCCGCCGCCCGTCACCCACCGCACCTACACGGCAGGGCACATGGGCTCTGCCCTACAAAATAATATGTAGGGCGGGCTGACCACAGCCCGCCGCCGATTTTGTACCGTACCCCATGTAAAAAACCTGTCATTGCGAAGCCGGTGATCGCTGTCATTGGCTGTGGCAATCCGTAATCCCCGTCCCCAAAGGCATCCGCCTCTCCCGGCAAAAAAGGACGCCGGCTTTTGCCGGCGTCCTTGTCCGTATGGAGCGTCAGTTGCACTCCTTGGCCTGCTTGTTCTGCTCCTGGTTCTGGTTTTTGTTCTGATTCTGATTTTGGTTCTGATTCTGATTCTTGTTCTGATTGTTCTTAGCCATGTTGAGCACCTCCTTTTCCTTACTGTGTACGCCCTTAGTGTGCCATGAGCCGGGTAAAATATACAAAAATTCCTCAAAAAAATATTGACATTGCCTCCCCCGGGTGCTACAATACCATAGGAAAACAAAGAAGGCAGGATGCATCCGCCTCACCTCCAGCATTTTGGCAAAGAGGTCAATAGCGTAATGCGCTCCTGGTTTTAGGGGCGGTTTAGGCTATGCGGGTGCTTTCGGCATCCGTGTTTTTATTTTTGAATGGAGGTGTTTCGGCCATTAGCAAGCTGCAGCATGAATTGAACGAGGAGATCCGCGATAAGGAGATCCGCCTCATCGGTGAGACTGGCGAGCAGATGGGCATCGTATCCGCGGAGGAGGCCCTGCACATCGCTGACGAACGTGGTTTGGACCTGGTGAAAATTTCTCCGCAGGCAGTGCCCCCTGTGTGCAAGCTGATGAACTACGGCAAGTACAAGTTCGAGCAGAGCAAGCGCGAGAAGGAAGCCAGAAAGAACCAGCATGTGGTGGAGATCAAGGAGATCCGGATGTCCCCGGGCATTGATGTGGGCGATTTCAACACCAAGCTGAAGAACGCCCAGAAATTCCTGGCTGACGGCAACCGGGTGAAGGTTTCCGTGCGTTTCCGCGGCCGTGAGATGGCCCATACGGATATCGGCCGGGATCTGCTGAACAAGTTTGCCGAGCAGTGTGCCGAAACAGCGACATTGGAAAAGGCAGCCAAGATGGAGGGGCGGAACATGTCCATTTTCCTCTCTCCCAAAGCAGGCAAGTAATTTCACTGTTCCGCCGCGGGCGGAGAACATACGGAAGGAGTATTTATCATGCCTAAACTGAAGACCCATAGCGGCGCAAAGAAGCGCTTCAATCTGACGAAGTCCGGCAAGGTCAAGAGAGCCCACGCTTTCAAGAGCCACATCCTGACCAAGAAGGACACCAAGCGTGGCCGTCGCCTGCGCTCCGGCACTTATGCCGACTGCACCAACGAGGCGACCATCCGCAAGATGATCCCTTACAAATAATTGACGGAAGCGTTAGAATAGGAGGCAAGAACAAATGGCAAGAGTTAAAGGCGCAATGATGGCGCGTAAAAGAAGAAATAAGACCCTGAAGCTGGCCA
>CAMBKF010000053.1 GCA_945868085.1 uncultured Oscillibacter sp. | reverse complement strand
AGATCATCTTCACCTCCGGCGGCAGCGAGGCCGACAACCAGGCCATCATCTCCGCCGCCCGGTTCGGCGCGCTGAAGGGCAAAAAGCACATCATCTCCACCGCCTTTGAGCACCACGCGGTGCTCCACACCCTGAAAAAGCTGGAAAAAGAGGGCTTTGAGGTGGAGCTGCTGCCTGTGGGCCAGCTGGGCACCATCACCCCCGAACAGGTGGCCGCCGCCATCCGGCCGGACACCGCCCTGGTGACCATCATGTACGCCAACAACGAGATCGGCTCCATTCTCCCCATCCCCGAGATCGGCGCGGTGTGCAAGGAAAATGGCGTTATCTTCCACACGGACGCCGTACAGGCGGCGGGCCACCTGCACATTGACGTGAAGGCCCAGAACATCGACATGCTCTCCCTCTCCGGCCACAAGTTCCACGGGCCCAAGGGCTCCGGCGTGCTGTACGCCCGGAAGGGCATCCCCCTGGTGAATGTCATCGAGGGCGGCGCCCAGGAGCGGGGCAAGCGGGCCGGCACGGAGAATCTGCCCGCCATCGTGGGCATGGCGGCGGCGCTGAAAGAAGCCTGCGACCACATCGACGAGAACGCCGAAAAGGTCTCCGCCCTGCGGGACAAGCTCATCGAGGGCCTGTCCAAGATCCCCCATTCCGCCCTCAACGGCGACCCGGTGCACCGGCTGCCCGGCAACGTGAACTTCTGCTTCGAGGGCATTGAGGGCGAGAGCCTGCTGCTCCTGCTGGATGCCAAGGGCATCTGCGCCAGCTCCGGCAGCGCCTGCACCTCCGGGTCCCTGGATCCCAGCCACGTGCTGCTGGCCATCGGCCGGCCCCACGAGGTGGCTCACGGCTCCCTGCGCCTGAGCCTGTGCGAGTGGAACACGGAGGAGGAAGTGGACATCATCCTGCAGGAGGTCCCGAAGATCGTGGAGTACCTGCGCAATATGAGCCCCATGTGGAAAGATCTGGTCAGCGGCAAGAAGCCGTTCATGCTGTAAATAAGGAGGCAAATATCATGGCACTGTATACCGATACTGTTATGGATCACTTCATGCACCCGAGGAATGTAGGCGAGATCGAAAACCCCAGCGGCGTGGGCGAAGTGGGCAACGCCAAGTGCGGCGATATTATGAAGATGTACCTGGACATCAAGGACGGCGTCATCCAGGACGTGAAGTTCGAGACCTTTGGCTGCGGCAGCGCCATCGCCTCGTCCTCCATGGCCACGGAGATGATCAAGGGCAAGACCGTGGAGGAGGCCCTGGCCATCAGCAACAAGGACGTGGTGGACGCCCTGGGCGGCCTGCCCGCCCACAAGCTGCACTGCAGCGTCCTGGCGGAGGAGGCCATCAAGTCCGCCGTGAAGGATTATTACGATCGCAACGGCATCCCCTACGACCACAGCCAGTTCCCCGACTGCGAAAACTGCGAGAGCTGCCGCATGGTGTGATGCCCTTGCGAAAGGGATAAAATTGTGGTATCCTAAGCCTATAAAGGCGGCGCGAGAAAAAGCCTCGCAGAGTTTGCCGCCCGAAAACCGCAAGTCGTTTGTCGGAAAGATCCGAAGGAATTTTCGACAGGCTCAAAGGAGGTGTGCGGCATGAAAATTTCCACCCGGGGCCGGTATGCCCTGCGGATGATGCTGGACCTGGCGGAAAACCAAGGCAGCGGCGTGGTGGCTCTGAAGGACATCGCCGCCCGGCAGGACATCTCCAAAAAATACCTGGAGCAGATCATCCCGGTGCTGAACCGGGCCGGCCTGCTGCAGACCTCCCGGGGCTTCCAGGGGGGCTACCGGCTGGCAAAGGCGCCCGAGGACTACACCGTGGGTGAGATCCTCCGGGCCGCAGAGGGGGGCCTGTCCCCCGTGGCCTGTCTGGAGCAGTCCCCCAACGCCTGTCCCCGCTGCCACGAGTGCGAAACGCTGCCCATCTGGGCGGGGCTGGAGCAGGTGGTGAACGAGTATCTGGACGGCATCAGCCTGCAGGATGTGCTGGACGGGCTGAAAAAGCCCGCAAAAGAATAAAAACATCCCCACGCCGAACCAAATCTTCGGCGTGGGGATGTATTTTGCCAAAGGCGCAGCGCGGAGAGAACGGATTGCCACGACCAGTTTGAGAACTGGTCTCGCAATGACAGGTCAAGTATCTTTTCCGCCATTGCGAATCAGACACGCAAGAGGAGGTTTTTCACTTTTCCTCAGGTGGCTCCGCCGGGAGGGTGGGGTCCGGCTCTCCGGCCCGGTCTTCCGTCTCCTCCGCAGGCTGGGAGCGAATGAAATCCTGCACCAGGGCATACACCACCGAGCACACCGGCACGCCCAAAAGCATGCCCATGACGCCGAAGGCGCCGCCGCCGATGGTCACCGCCGCCAGGACCCACAGGCCCGGCAGGCCCACGGACTTGCCCACCACCTTGGGGTAGATGAGGTTGCCCTCCACCTGCTGCAATATCAGCAGGAAAATGAGGAAGGTCAGCGCCTTGATGGGGCTGACGAACACAATGAGAAACGCCCCCGTGGCCGCGCCGATCCACGCGCCGAAAATGGGAATAAGCGAGGTGAAGCTGATGATCACCGACACCGGCAGGGCGTAGGGCAGGCGAAGGATCAGCATGCCCAGGCAGCAGAGGGTGCCCAGGATGAACGCCTCCGTCACCTGGCCGGTGACAAAGCTGGAGAAGGCATTGTTGGTCAGGCTCAGGATGTGCATGGTGCGCTTTCCGGCCTTCTTGGGGATGGCCGCCAGCAGCAGCCGCCTGGCCTGGGCCATGAGCGTCTCCTTCTGGGCCAGCAGATACACGGAAAACACCAGCGCCAGCAGGAAATTCACCAGCGCGCCCAGGATGGACGTAGTGATGTTGATGGTGGTATTCACCACGTTGTCGCCGTTGTTGGTGAGGAAATCCGTCACCACCTTGGTGGCGTTATCCACGTTCATGGACAGCTCCGGCAGGGTGACGCCGTGGGCCGCGGCAAAGGCAATGACCCCGTCCCACCAGGTCTCGATCTGCGCCACATAATTGGGTACATTGGTCACCAGCGTGCTGCCGGCCTCCTCCAGCCGGGGGATGAGGATGAAGATAATGGCGAAGATGATGCCCAAAAACAGCAGCATGGTCAGCGTAAGGCAGATGGGCCGCTTCAGCTTCACCCGCCACAGCGCCGGCGCTTTTTCCAGGGCCTTGTCCCACAGGCGCTCAATGGCCTTGAGCAGCAGGTTCACCACATAGGCGATGCAGATGCCCAGCAGCAGGGGGGAGAGCAGGGAAAGGAAGCTATCCAGCACCCTGCCCAGGGTGGACAGATTGTTCAGCGCCCAGTACAGTATAACGCAGCAGGCGACCAGCAGCAAAATGCGCTGGCCGTTTTTCTTGTTCAGCTCCAAGGGGATCCCGCCTTTCCTAGGGTATCGCGCCGGGGCGGCGTGTTCCGCGCCGACATATCTTGCTTCCCGGCGACGCCGGGGAGAAAAATGGCACAAAATAGAGATATACTGGCCGTCTTGCGGCCATTATATCATGCTGCGCGGGAAAAAGCCACGCGAAATCTGCATTTTTTACGGGATCTTCTCCGGCCGGGCCCGCTTACATCCACAGCAGCCACACCAGCACATAGCCGGAGATGACCGCCGCCAGGGTAAAGGGCACGCCGAACTTCATAAAGGTCCCGGAGCTGACGGAATAGCCCTCCTTGCGCAGGATGCCGATGCCGGTAATGTTGGCGCTGGCGCCGATGGGCGTCAGGTTGCCGCCCAGGGTCGCACCCACCAGCAGGCCGAAATACATGAGATTCGGCTCCACCGTCAGGCCGCCGGCGGCGCTGAGCCGCTCCGTCACCACCGCCACCACCGGCAGCATGGTGGCGGTATAGGGAATGTTGTCGATAAAGGCCGAGCAAAGCACGGACATCCACACGATCACCGTGTACACGATGAAAACGGACCAACGGGAACCATCGCCGCTGATACCGGCCAGGGCGCTGCCCAGCAGGTCGATGATGCCCGCCCGGCTGATGCCGCCGATGACCACGAACAGCCCGGCCAGCAGGGCCAGGGTATAAAAATCGATCTCCAGAATGGCCCGGCCCACGATCTCCCGGCTGCCGGAGCGCACTACCTCCCGCACCAGGCCGATGAGGAAGAAGAACATGCAGATGAGGCCGTTGGTGATCTCCGGTTTATAGATCTGCCCGGGCAGAGCCGCCGACTGATAGGGAATGAAGGACACGGCGATGAGGGACACAATGGTCAGGCACAGCAGCACCGTGGGGCCCTTGTCCTCCACCGGGGTGCGGTCCTGGATGGAAATGGCGGTGTTTTCCTTCCGGAAAAACCACAGGATCATCAGGGCGCTGAGCACCGCCCCGCACTCCGTGACCCAAAACATGCCGGGCCGGCCGTCCACGAAGAAAAAGTCCATAAAGTCCAGCCCCGCAGCCTTGGCCAGAAGGATGGATGTGGTGTCGCCCACCAGGGTGGCCGCCCCCTGGAGGTTGGAGGAAATGGCGATGCAGATAATGGCAGAAACCGGCGAAATCTTCAGCTTTTTGCACAGGGCCAGGGCCACCGGGGCCACCATCAGCACCGTGGCCACATTGTCCACAAAGGCGGAGATGAGCCCGGAAAACAGGGACAGCGTCACCATCAGCCACTTGACGCTGTGGATGTGGGAGACCAGGATGTCGCTCATGCGCTGGGGCATTTTGGATTCGATGAACAGGAACACCGTGCCCATGGTGCCGGCGATCATCAGGATCACGTTCCAGTCGATCTGTCCCAGGGCATCTCCCACGGTATATCGGAAGTCCGGGAAGACACCGATGCTGCCCACCACCACAAAAATTACCGCCGAGAGCACCGCCACATAGGGGCGAAGCTTCTGAAAGGCGAACATCAGCACATAGGTGACCACAAAAAGGATCGCCGCAAAAATCGTTACACTGCTCATTGGTATCAGTACCTTTCCGTTTCTATTGATCCATGCCGGGGCCCGCGGCGCAGCCGCCGCGATCCATATACTATAACACACCCGCCGGCCCAAGGCAAGGCCGGGCCAAAGGCTTTTCCGGCGGTCCTTACGGCGTTTTCAGCCGTCGATACCCAGGGCCGCAAACACATCGTCCACCACGGCCTTTCCGGCGCGCTCCAGCGCCTCGTGGGTGCTCCCCGCCACATGCATCCCGGCCAGGAAATTGTCCAGGGTCAGCAGGGGATTGTCAACGGAGGGGGGCTGCTGCTCAAAAACATCCAGCCCGGCAGCGGCGATCCGACCGGATGTCAGCGCCTCATAGAGCGCATCTTCATCCACCAGGCCGCCCCGGGCCGTATTCAGCAGAATCAGGCCGGGATTGCAGTTTTCAAAGCACTTCCGGTCCACCAGGTGGTATGTCTCCGGCGTCAGCAGGCAGTGGAGACTCACATAGTCACAGGCGGAAAACAGCTCCCGGAGGGACATGGGGGTATAGCCAAGGCTCCGGACCGCCTCATCGCTGCGGTGGGCGCTGTGGCAGCAGATATCCATGTGGAAGCCATCCCGGCAGATCTGCGCCATCTGCTGGGCTATGCTGCCGCTGCCAATGAGGCCCAGGCGCTTGTGGGCGACCTCATTTCCCACCGTCTCGGGCATACCGAAGTGGGGGAGCTGGCCCCGGCGGGTCTTTCTGTCGATGGCGGTGACCTTACGGGATAAGTCCAGCAGCATGGCAACCGTGTATTCCGCCACGGACCGGGCATTCAGGCCGGGGGTGTTTTTTACGGGTATCCCGCACTCTGCGGCGGTTTTCGTATCGATCCTGTCCAGACCCACGCCGTGCTGCTGGATCAGCTTGCAGCGGGTGGCTTTGCGTATCACCTCCGCCGTGCAGTACTGCTGGCGGAGGATAATGGCATCCAATTCCTCCGGGTGGTCAAAATTGTCGACCAGCTCCACATGCGCCCGCAACCGCTCCACAGCCGACGGCGCGATGGGATCATTCAGGTATACTTTCATCATAAGCATCCTTCCTACTTACGGGTGTCCTGCGCAGGCCGGATCCGCCTGCATCATGGTGCTGCCATTTTACCACAGCTCGTCCCCCGAGAAAAGGCCCTTTGCAAATATCCGGCCTTCTTTTGGGCGATCCGCTGCCGGGCATCCGGCTCCCGGCAGTCGGGGCAGCTCCCCAGCGATTTTTGCAACTTTTTTGGGTATTTTCCAGGAAATCCCAGGAGCATCATTCGTCAAAATGACGAAAAGCCCCGGAATCCTTGAGATTCCAGGGCTTTTGACGATGGTGCGCGGTACAGGACTCGAACCTGTGACCCCATGCACGTCAAGCATGTGCTCTA
>CAMBKF010000052.1 GCA_945868085.1 uncultured Oscillibacter sp. | reverse complement strand
GTTAAAGGCGCAATGATGGCGCGTAAAAGAAGAAATAAGACCCTGAAGCTGGCCAAGGGTTACTGGGGTGCCAAGTCCAAGCACTTCAAGATGGCCAATGAGCAGGTCATGAAGTCCCTGACCTACGCTTACGTAGGCCGCCGGCTGAAGAAGCGTGACTTCCGTCAGCTGTGGATCACCCGTATTTCTGCCGCCTGCAAGCAGAACGGCATGAACTACTCCACCTTTATGCACGGTCTGAAGGTGGCCGGCATCCAGATCAACCGCAAGATGCTCTCCGAGATGGCTATCAACGACAGCGTGGCTTTCGCCGCCCTGTGCGACATCGCCAAGAAGGCCTAAGGAGCAAACAACCGTATAGAAAAGGGCTTGCCGCCTGCTTTTCGCAGGCAGCAAGCCTTTTTTCTGCGCCGATGCAGCCCACCGGCACCGGATAAACCGGGCAAACTGGGCTTTTCCTGTTGCCAAAACCGGGAAAGAGGGCTATAATAAAAAAGTATACCATCGGTTGACAAGGACAGACACGGTTTTGCCGGGCAGAAATGCGCCCATGCCGCGTCACGCCCCTTGGAAATACGGCAAGTATTCCCTGCGGGTCCTTCCTTGCCTGGACACATTTCTGCGCTGCAAAACTGCTTCGCACCTGCCGGCGATGGATTTTCGAGGGATATTTGGCTTTCGAGCCGCAGGCGGGCTGGCGCCCGCCAAGGTGAGAAGGACAAAAAGCGCCGTAAAGGCGCGCTGGCAGGCGTGTTTGCCCTTGTCAACCGATGGTACCCCCACTACATAATGAGCTTTGAGGTATGAGGATGAAAACACAGGAAAAGCTGAACATGACCATGCTCTGCGATTTTTACGAGCTGACCATGGGCAATGGATATTTCAAAAACGGCTACAAGGATCGCATCACCTATTTTGATGTATTTTTCCGCCGGGTGCCGGATGGCGGCGGCTTCGCCATCGCCGCGGGACTGGAGCAGCTCATCGAGTATATCGAGGATCTCCACTTCACCCCGGAGGATATTGCCTATCTCCGGGGCCGGAACCTCTTTGACGAGGAGTTTCTGACCTATTTGGAGAATTTCCGCTTCACCGGTGATATTTACGCCATTCCCGAGGGCACGCCGGTGTTTCCCCGGGAGCCGCTGGTCACGGTCCGGGCCCCGGCCATTGAGGCCCAGCTCATCGAGACCTTCACGCTGCTCACGGTGAATCACCAGAGCCTTATCGCCACCAAGGCCAACCGCATCGTCCGGGCCGCCAGAGGCCGCACGGTGCTGGAGTTCGGCTCCCGCCGGGCCCAGGGGGCGGATGCGGCCATCGTAGGCGCCCGGGCGGCCTATATCGGCGGCTGCCATGGCACTGCCTGCGCCATTTCCGACGAGCTGTACGGCGTGCCCGCCGGCGGCACCATGGCCCACGCCTGGGTGCAGATGTTTGACACGGAGTATGACGCCTTCAAGACCTATTGCGAGATCTATCCCACCAACGCCACCCTCCTGGTGGACACCTATGACACCCTGCGCTCCGGCGTGCCCAACGCTATCCGGGCCTTTGACGAGGTCCTCAAGCCCCTGGGCATCACCAAGTGCGGCATCCGCCTGGACTCCGGCGATATGGCTTACCTGAGCCGCAAGGCCAGGAAGATGCTGGATGATGCCGGCTGGACGGACTGCAAGATCTCCGTCTCTAACTCCCTGGACGAATACCTCATCCAGGACCTGCTGCTCCAGGGGGCGCAGATCGATATGTTCGGCGTGGGCGAGCGGATGATCACCGCCAAGAGCGAGCCTGTGTTCGGCGGCGTGTATAAGCTGGCCGCCGTGGAGGCTGAGGACGGGACCATCATCCCCAAGATCAAGGTCAGCGAGAACGTGGAAAAGATCACCGTCCCTCATTTTAAGAAGGTGTACCGTTTCTATGGCCGGGATACCGGCAAGGCCATTGCCGACTATATGACCGTGCATGACGAGCAGGTGGACGACGAGAAGGATATAGAGCTGTTCGACCCCAGCGCCACCTGGAAGACCAAGACCGTGTATAACTTCACGGCCCGGGAACTGCAGGTGCCCATTTTCCTGGGCGGCAAGTGCGTGTATGAGCGCCCGACACTGGAGCAGATCCGTGAGTATTGCCGCCAGCAGGTGGATACCCTCTGGGACGAAGTGAAGCGGTTTGACTATCCCCATAAGTACTATGTGGACCTCTCTCAGAAGCTGTGGCAGATCCAGCAGGATCTGCTGCGCTCCAAGCATTGAGTAAAAGCCTATGGCAGGACTGCCCGGTGCGTGCAGTCCTGCCGGCATTTTAAGAAAGGATCATTTTCCCCATGAAACGAGTTCAGCGCAAAACAGAGAGAAGAATATCGGCCGCTCTGCGCCTGGCGCTGGTGGCGCTGCTGCTTCTGCTGCAGATCGCCGTGGTGATAGCGCTGGTCCAGGTGCTCCGGCAAAAGATGTACATTGGGTACATGGTTTTGCAGGTGCTGGGCGTGCTGTGCATCCTGCGCCTGTATATGCGCCCGGGCAGCAGCAGCTATAAGCCCGGCTGGATCATTCTCATTATGCTGGTGCCGGTGGTGGGCCTGATTCTTTATTTCCTTTGGAACGGCAACCAGGTGAAAAAGAAGCTGGCACTGAAGGCCATGGCTATGCCGAAGGAGACCCCGGCGGTGCTGGAGGGCAGCGCCCGGGCCCAGGCGGCGCTGGCGGAGCGCTGGCCCCGGTGGGGCAAGGTGACGGAGTATCTGCAGCGGCAGGATTTTCCGCTGTTTGCCAATACGGAGATGACCTATTTCCCCACGGGCGAGGTGTACCTGGAGGATCTGCTGGCCCAGATGGAAAAGGCCCAGCGCTTCATCTTTTTGGAGTATTACATTGCCTCCGAGGGGCAGATCTGGGAGCGCATCTGCCGGATCCTCACCGAGCGCGCCGCCGCCGGGGTGGAGGTGAACCTGATCCTGGACGATTTCGGCAGCATGATGACCATGCCCCAGGAGGATATTTACGCCCTGCGGCAAAAGGGCGTATGGGTGCAGATGTTCAACCCGGTGCATCAGTATGTGAACCGACTGTACTTCAACTACCGGGACCACCGCAAGATCGCCGTCATCGACGGGGACATCGCCTATACCGGCGGGGCGAACCTGGCGGACGAGTATGCCAACCTCATCGTCCGCTTCGGCTATTGGAAGGACTGCGGCATCCGCCTGGAAGGGGAGGGGGCCTGGGGCCTGACCCGGCAGTTCATGTACATGTGGCTGCGTATGAACGGCGAGCTCCGTGACCCGTGGGATTCCTACCGCCCCCAGGCGGTGAGCCATGGCGGCGACTTCTGTCAGCCGCTGGTGGACGGGCCGGATAATAACCCCGTCAGCACCGTGGAGGATACCTACCAGCAGCTCATTGCCAATGCCTGCCGCTATGTGTGGATCACCACGCCGTATCTGGCCATTGATGAGCCTATGATCCGTACCCTGTGCATCGCCGCGGACAGCGGCGTGGATGTGCGGCTGATGCTGCCGGGGATCCCGGACCATAAGTTTGCCTACATGGTGGCCCAGTCCTATTTTGGGGAGCTGCTGCAGCACGGCGTGAAGATCTATACCTATACCCCGGGCCTGCTCCACGCCAAGTCCGTGGTGGCAGACGGTGAGATAGGCTTTGTGGGCTCCGTGAATATGGACTACCGCAGCTTCCAGCTGCATTTTGAGTGCGGCACCCTGTTTACCGGCAGCGCCGTTGCCGCGGTGCAGGAGGATATGAACGGCGTTTTGGAAAAGAGCCGGCGGGTGACGCTGGCCTCCTGGCGAAAGCGCAAGTGGTATGTGAAGATTTTGGGCGCCGTGCTGCGTCCCTTTGCCATGTGGATGTAAAAGGAGAGAGAAAGAATGCTGATCCATGATATGAATACCGGCGACCGGTTTGAGGGCTATTATATTCTGCAGAACATCGCCCAGCGCACCACGGCGGCGGGCAAGCCCTTTCTTACCCTGAACCTGGCGGACCGCAGCGGCGCCGTTACGGCCCAGGTGTGGGATTACACGGGCCCCATCGGCCCAGGCGATGTGGGCAAGGTGGCCTGGGCTGCGGGCCTTGCCTCAGAGTATCGCGGCGCCCCGCAGCTGACGGTGTACCGCATCCGCCTGGCGGAGGAGAACGAGGGCTACAAGATCAGTGACCTGGTGGCCACGGCACCCATAGAGATGGATGAGACCTGGGCCTGGCTGCAGGAGACGGTGGATTCCATCCAGGACGAGGATTACCGGGCCGTCTGCCGGGAGATGCTGAAGATCTACGGCAAGCAGTTCCGGCTTATCCCCGCGGCCAAGAGCATGCACCACGGCTTTGTGGGCGGCCTGCTCATGCACACGGCCTACATGGTGAAGGCCGCCGACTTCTACGCCGAGCTCTATCCGGCAGTGGACCGCAGCCTGCTCCTGGCGGGTACGCTGCTCCATGACTTCTGTAAGTGTGAGGAGTTTGTCACCTCCGCCCTGGGCCTGGTGGCGGAATATTCGCTGAAAGGCCAGCTCATCGGCCACCTGGTGCTGGGGGCGGAGGCTGTGAGCCGCGTGGCGGCGTCCCTGGGCATCCCGGAGGAGAAGTCCGTGCTGCTGCAGCACATGATCCTCTCCCACCACGGGGAGCCGGAGTTCGGCGCGGCGGTGCGTCCCATGTGCATCGAGGCGGAGCTTCTCAGCTACCTGGACCTCATCGACAGCCGTATGGAGATCTATACCGAGGCGATGGAGGAGACCCCGGCGGGCACCTTCAGCGGCAGGATCTTCGCCCTGGACAAGCGGATCTATCACCATGGCTGAACCGTTTTCCAATTTTCATACCCACACCATCCTCTGCGACGGCAAGGACCGGCCGGAGGAGCTGGTGCTGGAAGCGCTGCGCCTGGGCTGCCCGGCCATAGGCTTCAGCGGCCATTCCTACGCCCCCTATGACGAGGCCTACTGCATGTCCCCGGCGCAGACGGAGATGTATAAGGCGGAGATCAGCCGCCTGCGGGAGGAGTACGCCGGCCGCATCCGCATCTATATGGGCATCGAGCAGGACCTCTATTCGCCCAGCCCTACGGCGGGCTATGACTACGTCATCGGCAGCGTACACTATCTGTATAGGGACGGCGCATATCTGCCCATAGACGCCTCCCGGAGCGCCCAGGAGCAGGCGGTGCAGGCGCACTACGGCGGCGACTGGTACGCCTTTGCCGAGGATTACTTTGCCGCCGTCGCCCAGGTCTATGAACGGACCCGCTGCCAGGTGGTGGGGCATTTCGATCTTGTGACCAAGTTCAATGAGGGGGATGTACTTTTTTCCACGGACCATCCCCGTTATCGCCGGGTGGCCCTCCGGGCACTGGATGCCTTGGCTGCCGCGCCCGTGGCCTTTGAGATCAATACCGGGGCCATTTCCCGGGGCTACCGCACGGAACCGTACCCGGCGGGCTGGATCGTGGAGGAGCTGCGCAGAAGGGGAGTAAAGCGTATCCTGTCTTCCGATTGCCACGCCAAGGAGAACCTGCTGTTTGGCTTTTCCCAATATCTGGATTGGACCCGATAGAAAAACACCCGGGGGTTTCCCGGGTGTTTTTCTATTGGCCCCATGGCCCCAGGCGCAATAGCCGATATGCTCAGAGCAGCCGGTGCTGTCACAGGGCGGCCGGCTCTTTCTGCGCTTTTTTACATTCTACATAGCAAAGAGGAAAAGACGCTTTCAGTACCGCGCTTTTTTGCACCGCCCAGCCATTTTCCTGCAGAAATGCCAGATATTTCTCCTTTGACCATTTGCTGTGCAGAGGAAACCCCACCAGCTTCATAAAAAAAGCCCTGATCTTGCCGGAAAGCGCATTTTCCGCATGGGTAAAGGTTGGCGCCACCAATACGCCGTCATCCTTCAGCACCCGCCAAATCTCCTGCAATGCCTTTTCGGGCTGCGGGACAATGTGCAGGGCGTTGGACACGATCACCACATCAAAGGATCGGTCTGCGTATGGCAGATGAAACATATCCTGCACGGAAAAACACAGCTTGTCGGACGGTTTATCCCGCTTTGCCTGGGCGATCATTTCCGCGGAAGCGTCTGTGGCCTCGACGCGGCTGGCCCAACCGGCGATGTTCTTTGCAATGAGCCCGGTTCCGGAGGCCAACTCCAACACGGTTTTGTGACAAACCACCGGGCGGAGCAGCTGATACATCTGTGCATATGCCGTCTGATCCTTGCGCATAAAGCGGTCATAGAGTTTCGCATTTCTGTCCCAAAAATCTGAGTGCTTTTTCAATTTTATCATCTCCCGGCTGTATCTTTTATATTCTCTGACCTGTGTCTATGCTAAACGGTTAGTCAAAACTAACTGGCGCATATCAAAAAAACCGCATTCGCGATGCCGATGCAAAAGCATTCTGCAGTCCAGGAGATAGTAGCAAAAATCCACCCACCTGTCAAGGTGCTGCCCTGGCTATTGCCAAACGTATCTGTACCGATAAGATGAATGCGGCTACCCACAAGCCTTGCATAGGCGCTCCCGCATATCACAAGGAAAAAACCTGTGCAAGGGAAACCTTAGCCGGTTTTTCCTATGCGTTAGATTGCCCGCCCGCAGGCGAGCGCTTTTGCTCTGCAAAAGTGCTGCTCCAAAAAGAAAGACACCCCATATGGGTGTCTTTCTTTTTGTCATAACTCAACACTATGGATTTTTTGAAATTTGCTTTAAAAAAACGTCGTATGACAGCAAGAAAAACTTGAT
>CAMBKF010000051.1 GCA_945868085.1 uncultured Oscillibacter sp. | reverse complement strand
CGTATGGATCACGGCATGGGCGGTCCCGCCCCGCACGGGGCGGGTGGATTGAAATATAACGTCCTGGGCCGACAGCGTAAGGCCGGTGAGTGTCCCGCCCCGCACGGGGCGGGTGGATTGAAATGCTGTGTCGTTTGCCATCCCGTCAAGACGGTCTATGTCCCGCCCCGCACGGGGCGGGTGGATTGAAATCTGATCATCGGGCAGGGGGTCACCCCGCCTACCGTCCCGCCCCGCACGGGGCGGGTGGATTGAAATTGTTTTGTCTCCTTTGGCTTTTTGCACAAATGTATCGTCCCGCCCCGCACGGGGCGGGTGGATTGAAATCAGAAGGTGGGGGCCATGTTTACTGATACCATGGTCCCGCCCCGCACGGGGCGGGTGGATTGAAATGGCTGTGATCTTCGCCGTAGTGGCTGCGGTATTGTCCCGCCCCGCACGGGGCGGGTGGATTGAAATTCCTCGCAATATGTGCGCTCGTCATCCCAGCCGTGGTCCCGCCCCGCACGGGGCGGGTGGATTGAAATGGGACATAAGGAGGACAAGCTATGATCGAGGAAAGTCCCGCCCCGCACGGGGCGGGTGGATTGAAATGGGACATAAGGAGGACAAGCTATGATCGAGGAAAGTCCCGCCCCGCACGGGGCGGGTGGATTGAAATCTTCCTGGCCACGGCGTCCTTGATGAGGTCCTGCCGGTCCCGCCCCGCACGGGGCGGGTGGATTGAAATATGTAGTATTACACATAGGTAATATCATAATACGTCCCGCCCCGCACGGGGCGGGTGGATTGAAATCTTTTTTGCCCGATAGTACGGTTGTGCGAGAATGTCCCGCCCCGCACGGGGCGGGTGGATTGAAATACCCACTGGTGCCCGATCCCGCCGGGGTTGCAGGTGGTCCCGCCCCGCACGGGGCGGGTGGATTGAAATAGGGAGGTGGTGTATAGGACGCAGGTGGTGGACAGGTCCCGCCCCGCACGGGGCGGGTGGATTGAAATACCGCCGGGCGCACCAGCAGCTCTCCGTCCGTGTAGGTCCCGCCCCGCACGGGGCGGGTGGATTGAAATAATAGCGGGTTGGCGATGATCGCTTTACGAGGCGTCCCGCCCCGCACGGGGCGGGTGGATTGAAATAGTGATAATTGTGTCAACCGCCAATTTGTGGTCGTCCCGCCCCGCACGGGGCGGGTGGATTGAAATATAAGCGCCCAGGCGCAATAGCTCGGAATGGAAGGTCCCGCCCCGCACGGGGCGGGTGGATTGAAATCTATGTGGTGTGATTTGGTAAGAGCAGGAAACATGTCCCGCCCCGCACGGGGCGGGTGGATTGAAATGGGCTGAACGGCAACCTGGCGGGGGACATCAACCCGTCCCGCCCCGCACGGGGCGGGTGGATTGAAATAACTCCCATACGCGAGAGAAATATATATACTATTGTCCCGCCCCGCACGGGGCGGGTGGATGAAAATAGCACAATGGCATCCGGCATATCCGGGCCGGCGGCTCTTGACAAGCAGGTAAATCCGCGCTACAATGTTCACGAAAGAAAGAGGTGCATAAATCGTGAACATAGCAGAATACGATGTTCTGATGGAACTGCGGCGCAGTGGATTCGCGTCTCAGCGCATCCTGGCGCAGGAGGCGGGCCATTCTTTGGGCGTGGTGAACCGCTCCCTGAAGGCCCTGCGCGAGGCCGGTTATATAGGCGACGACTTCCGCATCACGGAGAAGGCGGCGGCGGAATTTAGGGCCAGGCGGCCGCGGCAGGCGGTCATCCTGGCGGCCGGAGCCGGCATGCGGATGGTCCCCCTGAACACGGAGGTATCCAAGGGCCTGCTGGAGGTCAACGGTGAGGTGCTTATCGAGCGCCTGATCCGCCAGCTGCAGGAGGCCGGCATCCGGGAGATCTATGTGGTCGTGGGATTCATGAAGGAGAAATACGAATACCTGATGGATGCCTACGGTGTGGAGCTGATCGTCAACCCCGAATACGCGGCGAAGAACAATCTCCACTCCCTGTACCTGGCCCGGGAGCACCTGGCAAACGCCTATGTGGTCCCCTGCGACAGCTGGTGCAGCCGCAACCCATTCTCCCGGGAGGAGCTCTACTCCTGGTACATGGTCACGGACCGGTCCGACCACGACAGCAGCGTCCGTGTCAGCCGCAAGAGGGAGCTGGTGGCCGTGCCCAAGGGCAGCGGCGGGAATTCCATGATCGGCATCTGCTATCTGACGCAGCCGGATTCCGACACCGTCCGCACCCGGCTGGAGGCCATGGACCCGGAGCCGCGGTATGACGGCGTCTTCTGGGAGGAGACTCTGCAGGATAAGGGCCGCATGATCGTTCCCGCCCGGGTGGTGAACGGCGAGGAGGCCGTGGGCATCAACACCTTTGAGCAGCTGCGGGAGCTGGACGGCCAGTCCGACCACCTGAAAAGCGAGGCCATCCGGACCATCTGCGATGCGCTGCACGCGGATATGGAGGAGATCACCCAGGTCACCGTTCTGAAAAAGGGCATGACCAACCGCTCGTTCCTGTTTTCCTGCAAGGGAAAGCGCTACATCATGCGCATTCCCGGGGAGGGCACGGACCAGCTGGTGGACCGCCGCCACGAGGCTGCCGTATACCAGGCCATCCGGGAGAAAAACATCTGCGATGACATCGCCTATATCAGCCCCAATAATGGCTATAAGATCACGGAATATTTGGCCGGCGCCCGGGTGTGTGACCCGGAAAATCCCGAGGATGTGCGCCGGTGCATGCAGCGGCTGCGCGGATTTCATGAGCTGCGCCTGACGGTGGCGCACGCCTTTGACATCTTCGGTCAGATCGAGTTTTACGAGTCCCTCTGGAACGGCGCCCCCTCCATGTATAAAGACTACCGGCAGACCAAGGAAAACGTTTTTTCCCTCCGGGAATACATCGACGCCCATGTGCAGGAGCGGGTGCTGACGCACATCGACGCCGTGCCGGATAATTTCCTGTTTGTGAAACGGGACGACGGCAGTGAGGAGATCCGTCTCATTGACTGGGAGTACGCCGGCATGCAGGACCCCCATGTGGACATTGCCATGTTCTGCATCTACGCCCTTTATGACCGCCGACAGGTGGACGAGACCATCGCGGCCTACTTCCCGGACGGCTGCAGCCAGGCGGTCCGGCTGAAGATTTACTGCTACATTGCGGCCTGCGGCCTCCTGTGGAGCAACTGGTGCGAGTACAAATGGACGCTGGGCGTGGAATTCGGCGAATACTCCCTGCGGCAGTACCGCTATGCAAAGGAATATTACCGCATCGTCCGGGACGCCTTGGCGCAGCGGGAAAGCGAGGGGAAATAGCATGTTCAAGGCCGAAAGGGCCATCATCATGGCGGCGGGCTTCGGCAACCGGATGAAGCCGGTGACACTGACAACGCCAAAGCCCCTGGTAACGGTCAACGGTGTGCGGATGATCGACACCGTGATACAGGGCCTGCACCACAACGGGATCAGAGAGATCTATGTGGTGGTGGGGTATCTGAAGGAGCAGTTTGCCGGGCTGGAGCGGGAATACCCCGGCCTGCGCCTCATCGAAAACCCCTATTACAGCACCTGCAACAACATCTCCTCCCTGTATGTAGCCCGGGAGCACATCGAAAACGCCATCATTTTGGACGGCGATCAGATCATCTATAACCCGGAGATCCTGGCTCCCGAGTTCAGCCGCTCCGGCTACAACAGTGTGTGGACGGACGGGCCCACGGACGAGTGGCTGCAAACGGTGGAAAACGGCATCGTGACCGCCTGCAGCCGGACTGGCGGCAGCGGCGGCTGGCAGCTGTACAGCATTTCCCGCTGGACGCCGGAGGACGGCCGGCGGCTGCGCCGGCACCTGGAGATGGAGTTCGAGGAAAAGCAGAACCGGCAGATCTATTGGGACGACATTGCCCTGTTCTGCTATCCGCAGGAGTATCGCCTGGGGATACGGCCCATGCACAAGGGCGACGTGATCGAGGTGGATAATTTAAGCGAGCTGGCCGCTTTGGACGCCAGCTACAAAAAGTATGAAGAGGAGAGAAACAATGGAAATGGATAAGACCGCATCTCATAAGCGCGGGCAGATAGACTGGATGATCACCCTGGTTCCCCTGGGGATCATCCTGGCCCTGTGCGTCGTGTTCTTTTTTGCGCCGGAGCAGTCCAACGCCGTGCTGAGCCAGGTGCGCTTTTTCTTCGGCGATACCTTCGGCACCTATTACCTGGTCATCGGCCTGGGCATTTTTCTGCTGTCGCTGTTCATCGCCGGGTCCAAATACGGAAACATCGTTCTGGGCGAGCCCAATGAAAAACCCAAATACCCCTTCTTCGCCTGGGGCGCCATGATGTTCACCTGCGGCCTGGCGGCGGACATCCTGTTTTACTCCTTCTCCGAGTGGGTCCTGTACGCCACGGACCCCCACCTGGCCGAAATGGGCAGCATACAGGAGTGGGCCGGGGTCTATCCGCTGTTTCACTGGAGCTTCATCCCCTGGGGCTTTTACCTGGTGCTGGCGGTAGCCTTCGGGTTCATGCTCCACGTCCGCAAGCAGAAGCGGCAGAAGTATTCCGAGGCCTGCCGCCCCATCCTGGGCAAGCACACCGATGGCCTCCCCGGGCGGATCATCGACCTGCTGGCGGTGTTTGCCCTGCTGGCCGGTACCGCCACTACCTTCAGCGTGGCAACGCCCCTGATGGCTTCGCTGATCTGGGAGCTGTTCCATGTGGCGGTGAGCCGGACGGTCATCAATATCATCATCCTGCTCATTACCTGCCTGGTGTATACATACTCCCTCCTGCACGGGTTCAAGGGCATCAGCAAGCTGGCCAACGTCTGCATTTATCTGTTCTTCGGGCTGCTGGCCTTTGTGCTCCTGTTCGGCGGTGAGACCCGGTACATCATCGAGACAGGCCTGACCTCCCTGGGCACGATGGTCCAGAACTTCATAGGCCTGTCCACCTTCACGGACCCCCTCCGCACCTCCAACTTCCCCCAGACCTGGACCATTTATTACTGGGCCTACTGGATGGTGTGGTGCGTGGCCGCTCCGTTCTTCATCGGCAATATCTCCCAGGGCCGGACGGTGCGCCAGACGATCCTGGGCGGCTACGGCTTCGGCGTTGGCTCCACCCTGGTCAGCTTCATTGTGCTGGGCAATTATTCCATGGGGATGCAGGTGACCGGGAAGGCTGACTTTATCTCCCAGTACCTGCAGAACAATGACCTCTACGGCATGATCGTGGAGATTATCAAGACCCTGCCGGGAGCGCCGGTGATCATGGTGGTGGTACTGCTGACCATGATCGCCTTCTACGCCACCTCCTTTGACTCCATCGCTCTCACGGCCTCCTGCTACAGCTACCACCGCTTGGAGGAGGGCCAGCAGCCCCACAAGCTGATCCAGCTCATGTGGTGCATCCTGCTCATCCTGCTGCCCATTGCGCTGCTGTTCGCCGAAAGCTCCATGACGAACCTGCAGTCGGTGAGCATCGTCGCGGCGTTCCCCATCGGCATCGTCATCCCCATGATCGCCGTCAGCTTCCTGAAGGATGCGAAAAAATACCGCAAGGAGCTTGATCTAAAAGAATGATCGGCGGAAACCTGTATTATCCGCTCAAAAGCCCGTCCCCCGGATTCCGGTGGACGGGCCGTTTTCTGCCATGGAGGAAAAATAATTTGCAGCCAATATGCTGAACTTTCTCCGCTTGTCTCCACTACGGCGGCAGAAAGAAAGACGAAGTAAATTGTCTTGCAGAGGAATGCGTCAGCAAGGAGGAGCTTCAAGAGGCTCTGCGCCGGGGAAGAAATGAAAATGGAGGTCAAAATCAATAGAGAGATTCGAAACGATACCGAATCCATGTTTTTCGGACTGTCCCTCAGACAGTTCGTTTTTTCTTTACTGGCTGTTGAGACGAGATTTGCCAAGGTAGTTTTTAACACAAAGCACTTATTTTTAAGTACTTCATCACGATCAATCCGATACCCATAATCAGCATTCCTGCAGTGCTTACCGCTGCACTGAAACAGTCACTGGTGTTTTTCCCGATACTCACTGGGTGTGCTGCCGACATATGCTTTGAACACCCTTGAAAAATGGCTGGCAGAGGAAAAGCCAAGATAAGAACCGATAGCAGTCAAAGATTTATCTGAATAGCGGAGGAGGCGCTTTGCTTCCTCCGTTTTTTCTTTCAGGATAAAGTCCGTCAGTGTCTCCCCGGTTTCTTCTTTGAATTTTCGGGAGAGATGAGAGCGATTCAGGAATAATTCCTCTGCAATTTTTTCGGTTGTGATGGGCTCAGACATGTGGTGCTGAATGTAATTGGCAATATCCATGACCAGCTTGGATGGATGCTTTCCCAACCGCAAACGTTCTACACATTCGGTATAGTCCAAGATCATCCGGTATTGCAGATTCAGAATAAAGGAGCTGGAGGCTCGACACATCCAGCAGTTTTATACGGAGAAACTGAAAACCGTCACGCCGAATTCTGTTATTCACTATCACGCGGTGATTTATCAGGCTTTGAAGTATGCGCTGAAAACCGACATGGTACCGCAGAATGTTGCCATGAAGGTGGATAGACCGAGAAAAAACTCCTTTCAGCCGACCTTCCTTGACGCAGAGCAAATGCAGAAGCTGTTTGAGGTTGTCAAGGGAACGCGGCTGGAGCTTCCGGTTTTGGTTGCTGCATTTTATGGATTGCGTCGGGGTGAGGTGCTTGGGCTAAAGTGGGATGCGATCGATTTTAATCGCGGAACGCTGACCATTAAACGAACAGTCACAGAGGCAACGATTGACGGCACAATGAGGATCATCGAGCAGGATTCCGCTAAGACCAAATCGAGCCTAAGAACACTTCCCTTGGTAGGGAGCTTTCGCGACTACTTTCAAAAGGTCAAAGAGGCGCAGGAGCTCAACAAAAAGGTTTGCGGCAATTGTTATAACTACGAGTACGAATATGAAATCAATATTTGAACAATCCGGCGGTGTATACACAATGCAAGGAGATTACCGCTTGCCTAATCTTACTTTACCCGCCGAAGAAGAACGCCCTATCGGCATTTACGGCCAGCGCCGACTGCGATACTTGAAGCAATACCACAAAGTCCTGTACTACAATTTGCTCACTTCCGGCAAACTCCATTCCCACCTTGTTGACATTGACGAAGAAGCACAAGAACTTTTTCTTCGGTTGGAAAAGGAGTATGCAGAAAATGAAAACGTAACAGAACAGCTCAAAGAGGAGAATCCCATAGAGTGGATACGAAGGATGAATAACATCAAAATGAGAGTGCGAGAAATGGTTAATTCGGAAGTAATTTTCGCATAAACGGAAGCACGCCTATCAAGTTATTCGCTTGACGGGCGTGTTTTTGTCCCTATTTCGTATCCATATCTGTGATGTTTTTCTCCGCTCCAGTTTCCGTCATATCTTTTTCGGTTGGGGTATATGATATCTCTTAGCTTTTCGGAAAGCTCCATAGTTCTCCTCCTTAGAATTCATCACCAAAATCGAAATCATCTTTAACTGTAGCGGTCTTGCCCCTCACCTTGAAGGAAACACTACCGATCAAATCAGCCCCGTCAAAGACATCGGCCGTGTACGGCTTCGTCTTTGCCCGCTTAATATCTTTAAGTCCAAAGGTGTAATGTGATCCATCTTCCGATTCACCTTGATAAGGTTTATCCTCGATCACAAGACTGATGTTCAGAAAAAAGCAAAAATATTTTTTAAGGAGACCCCCAAAAACTGATGAAAAATGTCCGTTGTATTTTGAAGAGGCTTAATCGCCGCTTCACGGTTCCTTGACAACTGAATAGTCAGTGCTGCGGATCTTTCCTCTTTTCTCGAAGCGACTTGTCTTCTGCCGCCATGACCTCCAACCGGAGCGAGCGATCAACAGAGAGACTAAACAGCCGTGTGGTGCGGCTGCTTGCGAT
>CAMBKF010000050.1 GCA_945868085.1 uncultured Oscillibacter sp. | reverse complement strand
TCCAGAATTTCCGTGCTGGGCGTTCCGGGGTAAGCGGAACAGACCTTGATCCCGGCTTCATAGACGCCACGAGCGGTGGCCTCGTTACCGGACATCAGATGTTTCATAGCTTTTTCCACCTTTCTCATTTCTTCTCATATAAAACTACCGAAAAACTTCGTTTTATCCGACAAAGAGTTTGCAGCCTGCTGTACGCATTATTTTGCCGCAGAGCGGCAAAATCCCACACTGGCAGCCTGAGCTTTAATACACGCCGGCTTCCTGCTCTCCGTGGAGCACCCGCAGGGCCCCTTCAGCCAGGGAGCGCATCTCCTCCTCGCCGGGCAGGCGCAGGACAGGCGCGATCCTGCCCACATATTTTGTGATGTCGTCGCAGAAGAACTCCTCGTAGGCCATGCCGCCGGTGTAGACGATGGCGTCCACCTCAAAGTGCAGCACGGCGGCCATGGCGCCGATGTCCTTGGCCAGCTGATAGACCAGGGCCCGATAGACCTCGGTAAACTTTTCGTCGCCCTCCACCACCTTGGCACAGATGACCCGGAAATCCGTGGTGCCCAGGTAGGAGTACACGCCGGACTGGCGGCCCAGGGTCTTTTTCACCTCGTCCTTGGTCTTGCCGCTGAAGCAGTAGTTGATCAGCGCGTTCACCGGCAGGCCGCCGCCCCGGTCCAGGCCCATGGAGCCCTCGTCCTTCACGTTGAACACGTCCACCACCCGGCCCTTTTCGTGGGCCGCCACGGACACGCCGCCGCCCAGGTGGCACACCACCAGGTTGGCCTCCTCATATTTCTTGCCCAGGAGGCCGGCGGCCTTGCGGCCGATGGACTTCTGATTCAGGGCGTGGAACTGGCACAGGCGGCGGAAGGGCGCAAAGCCCGTGTAGTGGGCCACCTCGGTCATCTCATCCACGCACACGGGGTCCACAAAGAACGCGGGGATGCCCACCATGTCGCCGATGCGCCGGGCCAGATACGCCCCCAGGTTGGACGGATGCTCCCCGTAGGGGGCCTGCTCCACGTCCCGCATGACGGCGTCACTGACGGCGTAGGTGCCGGAGGGGATGGGCCGGTACAGGCCGCCCCGGCCGCACACGGCGTCAAAGTCGCTCAGCCGATAGCCGCTCTCCGCCACCGCATCCAGGATGGCCTTCTGCCGGTAGTCCGCCTGGTCGATGACCCGGTCGAACCGGTCCAGCTCCTGGGCGGAATGGTCGATGCCCTTTTTGAACACCTGCTTGTCTTCGTCGAACACGGCGATCTTCGTGGAAGTCGCACCGGGATTGATGACCAAAACCTTCATCCGCTTCTCCTCCTCGTTCCTTTTGTCATTTTACAAGGCATCCGGCGTGTAAACGCCGAATGTTTCACCGAATAATTTAATGAACGATTCTATTATAGTTCTCCGCCCCGGGGTTTGTCAATGCTAACAGCCGGGTTTTTACGGCAGTTTTTTATTCTTAACGGGAATATTAGGGCAAAAAAATACCGCCGGAGCTTGCCCTCCGGCGGCACGATGTAAATTGATTCAGAAAAACATACTATTGTCGCTAAGCGAATCGAAAAAGTCCGCCCAGATCTCCGGCCAGCTGAAGCCGCCGGCGTCGAAGGCCAGGCCCATCAGCACGATGGTCGTCAGAGCCGCGACGAGGGCCAGCGCGCCGCCGATGAGGCCGATGAGGGACAGGACAAACCCCGCCGTGCGCAGGTCGCCGGTGTAGCCCGCCTTTTTGGCCTTGGCGGCAAACACCAGGCCTACGATGCCCAGGATCACGGGCAAAAGCGCAGCCCCGTCCAAAAGCCACAGGCCCACCGCCACGCCGCCCAGCACCAGGCTGGTAATGGCGGCGCTTCTGCCGGGCTGCTCGGGTCTCGTGTCTCTGTTGGGTTCATGATAGGAATTTTCCATGGTCCTCTCCCCTTTTCCGGTTATTCCTCCGCCGTCTGCCAGCCCCGCAGGAGGGCGGCGGCCATGCGGCGGCCCTGGGCCGCTATGCCGAAGCTCCCCTGGTAGATCCGCCACTCAAACAGCGTACCCCGGTGCAGCACCACCAAGTCCTCCACCAGCCGATCCGGGTCGTAGGCGGGGTGGATGCTCCCCTCCCTTTGGCACAGATCCACCAGCTCCCGCAGCAGCCGGTAATACACCCGCTTGTCGTTTTTCTGCAGCACCGCCTGCTCCGGGTAGCGCAGGCCGTGGATGAACGCCTTGTAGAGCATCTCATCCGACGCGCTGATCTCCAGCGACCGGCCCACAAAGTCCAGCAGCTTTTCCCGGCCGGACGTCTCCCGGTCCGCCAGATACTCCTCCTCCAGGGCCGTATACGCCTCGTCCACCATGTGGGTCACCTGGATGGCCAGCTCGTCCTTGCTTTTGAAGTAGTGGTAAATATTGCCCACGGAGCAGCCCACCGTCTGGGCGATCTCCTCCACGGACACATTTTCAAAGCCCTCCCGGTTAAACAGGGTCAGCGCCGCGCTCTGTATCTTCGCGCGCATTTCTATGGCCTGCCGTTTCCGGGGCGTCAGTTCCTTTTTCATGGTCAAGATTTTTACCTCACCGAACGATTTTTTTCATCATACCCGACCGCCGCGGGAATGTCAAGGCACACGGCCCGTCCCCGGGGAAAAGTTTTGCCGGAGGACTGGTAATTTTCCCTTCGGGCGTGTATAATGGAGGGACTACTGATCGGAAGGGGATCTGTTCTATGGAAGAATCTCGCAGCTTCGGCTATCTCTGCCCCCACTGCAAAAAGCCCGTGCTGGCCCAGCGGACCCGCTTTGCCCTGTCTGCCGCCGCCGTGCGCATCGAATGTGCCTGCGAAAAGTCTGAGCTGCGGGCGGAGACGGACGGCCTGCGCTTCCGCCTGTGGGTCCCCTGCGGCCTGTGCGGGGAGACGCACCAGGCGGAGCTCAGCAGCGAGGCCATGCTGGAGGGCCGCGGCGTAGGCCTGGCCTGCCCCAAGACCAAGCAGCTGTGCTGCTACATCGGCGAGCAGGCCCAGGTGGAGCAGGCCATGCAGGAGCTGGAGCTGCGGGCGGAAAAGGACCGCTGCGAGGAGCCCGAGGCCTTCACGGACAACGTCATCATGTACGAGGTCCTCTCCGAGCTGAAGGACATTGCCGCCCGGGGCGGCGTCAGCTGCACCTGCGGAAGCAGGGAATACTCCATCGCCGTACACCGTGGGTCCGTGGACCTCATCTGCAGAAGCTGCGGCGGCAAGCTCCGCCTGCCCGCCGCCACCGACGAGGACTTAGACCGCCTGTGCTGCCAGATGAAGCTGACCATCCACGGCATGTAAAACCGGCGAAAAATCCTGATTTTGGCCGCCCGGAGCGGCAAATTCCGCGCAGCCTTTTCGCGCCGCGCTTTTTGAGAGGGAGAAAAAACATGATCGAATTGCTTGCCCGGCTGTTTATCCGCGGCCGGGATACCCTGGCCCCCTCCGCCCTGCGCCAGGCCTATGGCCAGCTGTGCGGCGTGGTGGGGATAGGGCTGAACCTGCTGCTGTTTGCCGTGAAGTTCTTTGCCGGCACCCTCAGCGGCTCCATCGCCATCACCGCCGACGCCTTCAATAACCTTTCCGACGCCGGTTCGTCCCTGGTCACGCTCCTGGGCTTCCGCCTGGCGGGCCGCAAGCCGGACCCGGAACATCCCTTCGGCCATGGCCGCATGGAGTACATATCCGGCCTGGTGGTGGCGGGTCTCATCGTGCTCATGGGCGTGGAGCTGTTCAAGTCGTCTCTGAAAAAGATCCTCCAGCCGGAGGCCATCGTCTCCTCCCCCCTGGTGCTTCTCATTCTGGCGCTGTCTGTGGCGGTAAAGCTGTATATGTTCTATTATAACCGTTCCATCGGCAAGAGGATCAAGTCCTCTGCCATGACCGCCACGGCAACGGACAGCCTATCCGATGCCGTTTCCACCACCGCCGTGCTCGTTGCCACCCTGGTGGCCCAGTTCACCGGCCTGAATATCGACGGCTGGGTGGGCATGCTGGTGGCCCTGTTCATTCTGTTTTCCGCCTATAAGGCCGCCAAGGAGACCCTCTCCCCCCTGCTGGGCCAGACCCCGGAGCCGGAGTTTGTAGAGCATATCCAGCAGATCGTTCTGTCCTATCCGGAGGTGCAGAACGTCCACGACCTGGTGGTCCATGACTACGGCCCCGGCCGGGTGATGATCTCCCTCCATGCGGAGGTACCCGCGGACGGCGATCTGCTGCAGCTCCACGATGTCATCGATAATATCGAGCACCGGCTGAAAAAGGAGCTGGGCTGCATGGCGGTGATCCATATGGATCCCATCGTCACCAACGATGCCCACACCACCGCCCTGCACCAGGCCGTGGCAGAGCAGGTAAAGACCATTGACCCCCGGCTCACCATACACGATTTCCGTATTGTGCCCGGCCCCAGCCACACGAACCTCATTTTTGACGTGGTGGTGCCCTATGATGTGAAACTATCGGGTGAGCAGGTGCGCCGGCGCATCGGTGAGCTGGTAGCGCAGATGGATGGAAATTATTTTGCCGTGGTGCAGATCGATAGCAGCTATGTCCTCTAAACAACTGCCCCCGGCCATATGGCCGGGGGCAGAGTGGCGTTATCGTTTTGTCATGCGGACACGATCTGCGTCCTCCCCTGTCTTTTTTAGGCCGATTTTCTCGCAGACGTGTATAAGTCTTTCATTTTTCCCCGGCACATCCATATAGGCTCCCTGACCGGCGATGGAAAATGCAAATGCCAAAAGGCGCGTGCCAAAGCCGTTGCGCTGATACTGCCCCTCAATATACAGGTTATCAACACAGTCCCCCTTCACCGTAACGATCCCGAACTCCCGGCCAAAGGAAATTCCGTACATCATCCCGCCGCCGGACAGAGCCGCATCTATACTTTTTGCAATATTCTTTTCTTCCTCTGCGTATTTTGCCTCGTTTTCTTCCGCAGTCAAGCTGTGATCATACCGACTATAGCGATTTGCGCGCTGGCAGATATGGCGCATATTTTCCGGGGTTCCCGTGTACACGCCGCAGGTGATCTGCACGCCCATGGCCGCTACCAATTCAGAATCCGGATTGATCCACGGCTTATTGATGCTCCAAAAAATACTTTTATCCGGCCGGGGCATATCCTTATACTTTTCTATAAGGTCCTTTCGGTTGCAGAGCACCCTGTACTTCCGCCGTTTAAAATAAAACATACTGCTTTCACAGGAAAAGAAGGGTGAGAAGCTTCTGTCCCACAGATTGGCCTCTTTCAGCTGGGAAAAATCAATATCCTCGGGAATTGCATCGAAAATGCCGTCGAACAGGCGGAATTCCGCCCAATGGTCCTTCACCTCCGGGACAATGCTGGATGACCAGTCGGTCCGGCAGCGCACCAGCTGCATGAGAACATACTTCCCGTCTACAGCGAAGAATTCCTCCTCAGTCATAGGCCGCATGTCGCCCTCGGTGTAAGGCTTTCCCTTTGTTTGCAGCTGCACAGCCACAATGTCGCCATCCTGGAATATCCGCTCCGTATAGACGTTGGGCTTGATCTTCTTTTTAGGCGGCTGCGGTGAAAGGAGCTTTTCCCGGAACTCGGCCAGCTTCTTTTTTCGGGAATCCAAGGTCTTCTGCCCGGCCTCGGCCCAAAGCTCCAGGCCGAAGTCTCCGTCGATCATGGCAAGGACCTGCTGCCGGACGGATTCCGTTAAAATTCCCTTTTTCCACATGAAGTCGGCCAGGGAGTACATATAGTTGCACCACTCCTCCGGGTCCGATTCATCAAACATATTCGTGCGAACATAGGCGTCGATCCGGGCCAGCGCTTCCGGCACATCGTATTTGTAAAATGCGGCGGTATATTCGCTGCGCAGATCCTGTGCCGTGTCATTTCCCGTGATGCTGGTGCTCCATGCGCCCATGATCCATTCCCCCTTTCACTCCCAGGTTTTCCAAACCTCCGGGCAGTAGCCCACGGTGGCCTGCTTGCCGTTGCGGACGATAGGCGCCCGGAACACCGCCGGGCAGTCGGCAATGCGGGCGTCCACCGCCTGGGGCGCCACATACTGCAGCTCCAGGTCCTCGTAGGCATCGCACTGGGTGTCCACCAGCGCCTCGAAGCCCACCGCCGCCTTGACGCTGCGGTACTCCCCCAGGGACAGGCCCTTTTCGTAGAGGTCGATATACTGGTACTTGATGCGCCGCTCCTTGAACCAGCGCTCCGCCTTTTTGCTGTCGTTGTTCTTTTTGGATCCGAAGATCTGAATATTCATAAAAACACCCCTTATTCAATATAGAAATGGAGGAACATACCATGACTGAAGCCATCATGCAGCTGAAAAAGCTGGTAGACGAGAGCGACAACATCGTCTTCTTCGGCGGGGCCGGTGTCAGCACGGAGTCCGGCATCAAGGACTTCCGCAGCGTGGACGGCCTGTACCATCAGAAATTCAAATACCCGCCGGAGACCATGCTCAGCCACAGCTTTTACGAGAGCCACATGGAGGAGTTTTATGACTTCTACCGCACCAAGATGCTGGCCCTGGACGCCCAGCCCAACGCCGCCCATAAAAAGCTGGCCCAGTGGGAGCGGGAGGGCAAGCTCAAGGCCGTCATCACCCAGAACATCGACGGCCTGCACCAGAAGGCCGGCAGCCGGGAGGTGCTGGAGCTCCACGGCAGCGTCCTGCGCAATTACTGCCGCCGCTGCGGCAAGTTCTACGGCGTGGAGGCCGTGGCCAATTCCGCCGGCATCCCCCGCTGCACCTGCGGCGGCGTCATCAAGCCCGACGTAGTGCTGTATGAGGAGGGGCTGGACGAGCAGGTCATGGACAAGGCTCTGGACTATATCGCTCACGCCGATGTGCTCATCATCGGCGGCACCTCCCTGGTGGTGTACCCCGCCGCCGGGCTGGTGCGCTACTACCGGGGCAGCAAGCTGGTGGTCATCAACAAGGACGCCACCGGCATCGACTCCTCCGCCGACCTTTGCATCAACGCCCCCATCGGCCAGGTCCTCTCGCAGCTGTAACGGCAGTATACCACATTTCCCCGCGGATTACAATTCTGCCGTCACTCTCGTCCATTTTGCAAATCATTCACATAAATCTTTCATAATCAGCCGTATTTTTAGCATTTTTTCTCTTGCAAATGCAAGTTGCATGTGCTAGTATTGCATCCAGGATTAGAAAGGAAGGATCTCTATGTCTACTGTCACCCCCGCCGCCGCCGAGTACAGCCGCATCACACCGGAGCTGATGCAGTTGACCGGGCTGTGGTCTGAGCATGCCCATATCGACCGGGAGCTCTACCAGCGCTACAATGTCAAGCGCGGCCTGCGCGATGCCAACGGCCGCGGCGTGCTGGCCAGTCTCACCCGCATTTCGGAGGTCAAGGGCTACACCATCGATGATAACGACACCATCCCCTGCGAGGGCGTGCTGTACTATCGCGGCTACGATGTCCGGGACCTGGTAAAAGGCAGCCTGGCCGAGAAGCGCTTCGGTTTTGAGGAAACGGTGTATCTCCTCATTTTCGGGCAGCTTCCCACCAAGGAGCAGCTGGATTCGTTCTGCCGGATGCTCAATGAGTACCGCCGCCTGCCCAAGAATTTTGTCCGGGACGTGGTGATGAAGGCCCCCACCGGGGACATGATGAACACCCTGGCCCGGAGCCTGTTGACCTTGTACTGCTATGATGACAAGGCCAACGACATCTCCATGCCGAACATTCTGCGCCAGTGCCTGCAGCTGACGGTGAATACTCCCCAGCTGGCCATCTACAGCTACCTGGCCTACCGCAGTACCCGGGGCGGGGACCTGTTCCTCCACAAACCCCAGAACGATCTGTCCATGGCGGAGAACATCCTCTACCTGCTGCGGGAGGATAAGCAGTTTACAGAGCTGGAGGCCCGGGCCCTGGATGCGGCGCTGATCCTCCACGCCGACCACGGCAGCAACAACTCCACCTTCACCAATCATGTGGTCTCCTCCACCGGCACGGATACCTATTCCGCCATGGCCGCCTCCCTGTGCGCCCTGAAGGGGCCCCGTCACGGCGGCGCTAACATCAAGGTGGTAGAGATGATGGCCGATCTGAAAAACCATGTGGACGATCCCACCGACGAAGGCCAGGTCCGCGCCTACCTGCAGTCCGTGCTGGATAAGAAGGTCCTGGACGGCCTGGGCCTCATCTACGGCATGGGCCACGCCGTGTACTCCCTGTCCGACCCCCGTGCCGAGGTCCTGCGGAGCTTTGTGCGGGATATTTCCAAGGAAAAGGGTCTCACCGGGGAGATGGATATGTATCTCACCGTGGAAAAGGTGGCCAAGGAGCTGCTCACCGCCCGCACCGGCAAGCCCGTGGCGGTGAACGTGGACTTCTACAGCGGCTTCCTGTATGATATGCTGGGCCTGCCCAAGGAGCTGTATACCCCCTTGTTTGCCATCGCCCGCATGGCCGGCTGGAGCGCCCACCGCATGGAGGAGCTGGGCGAAAACAGCAAGATCATCCGCCCGGCCTGCAAGTGCATTGAAAAGCGCCGGCCCTATGTGCCCATGAGCGAAAGATAATTTCAGTCTGCCGCACACAAAAACACACACTGACAGCCGCCGGAATTTCCGGCGGCTGTCAAAATCTATTGTAAGCCCCTCGCCGCCCCGGCCGGGCGAAGACATCTTTTTCGCATGACGAAGCATCTTTTAAAAAAGATGGATTTTGGCGGAAAAAGCCCTTGACTTTTTTTCTCCATATGCTATAATAAGCAAGTCTTCGGTCGAGAGACTCATTTGCGAGTGTGCTGGAATAGGCAGACAGGCAAGCTTGAGGTGCTTGTGTTCGATTGGACGTGTGGGTTCAAGTCCCATCACTCGCACCAGTTTCTCTTCCAAAGCCAGAAAAGAAGACCGATACGCGCGAGTGGTGGAATTGGCAGACTCGCTAGATTCAGGTTCTAGTGTGCATTAC
>CAMBKF010000049.1 GCA_945868085.1 uncultured Oscillibacter sp. | reverse complement strand
TCATCACCAACGGCTGCTGCACCGACACCTCCTGCTATGGCGACCAGACCCATGCACCCGACCTGTCCGGCGTGAAGAACGGCGCAGGCGAGTCCTGGGATATGTGGAAAGCCATCGCCGCTCAGGCAGAACACGGCGAGTACGGCAATCCGGATACCTTCTGCTCCGATGTGGATGCCACCAATTGGATGAGCGCCACTGTGGCTACCTCCAACGAGGAAATCATCCGGCATATTATGAACATCTGCAAGCGCGATCCTCGCTCGGGCAAGGTGACCACCGGCGGCATCGTCACCGTCAAGGACAGCACCGATAACTGGTATCTGTCCTGGACCATCAACCGCCAGCCCCAGTTCAAGGCTCAGGACAAAAACATGGTGCTTGTGTGGCTGTATTCTCTGAACACCAACAAGGAAGGTAACTTCGTGAAGAAGGCTATGCGGGACTGCACCGGCGAGGAGGTCTGCCGTGAGTGGCTGTACCACATCGGTGTGCCCACCGAAAAGATCGACGAGCTTGCAAAGAATGCCTGCAACACCACCACCTGCTTTATGCCGTATATCAATGCCTTCTTCCAGCCGCGTAAGGAGTCTGACCGGCCGAAGGTCGTGCCCGACGGTGCAGTGAACTTTGCTTTCATCGGCCAGTTCGCCGAGACGCCCCGTGACACCATTTTCACCACCGAATATTCCATGCGTACCGGTATGGAGTCGGTCTATACGCTGCTGGACATCGACCGCGGCGTGCCGGAGGTCTGGGGCAGCAAATACGATGTGCGTGAGATCCTGCGAGCCTGCTACTACGCCATCGACAAGAAGCCCATCAGCCAGGCGCCTCTGTCCTTCAAGGAGAAGGAGATGCTCAAGATCGTTTTGAAGAAGGTCAAGGGCACGGATATCGAGATCCTGCTGAAAGAAAGCGGACTCATTAAGTAAATAGTCCCATTCAGTAAACGGCTGCCGGCGCCTAAAAAGCGCCGGCAGCCGTTTTGTGTAAAGATCCCGCTGTTTCACAGCCTGCGCCGCATCTGCCCGGATTTGACAATGCAGGCATAGCGTTTATTTGCGGTGCCGGCGAGGGCCGGCTTTCAGTCATGCGCCCTTCTCCTTTCCGGTGACGCGGTTGAACACCAGCAGCGCCGTGGTGGTAATGAGCACGCACAGCACCGCCATGGCCATGCCGAGGGACACGCTGCCTTGCTCAAATTCGCGGTTTATGTAGGTGGAGACCACCAGCGTATTGGGCGGCGCAATGAGGCTGGCCGTCACCAGCTCACGGAAGGCGATGATGAAGATCATCATCCAGCCCGCAAAGATGCCGCGGGAGATCATGGGCAGCGTGACGCGGCGGAATACATACGAGGGCGTGCCGCCGAACACGCGCCCCGCCTGCAAAAGGCTGTCGTTGATCTGGGTAAAGGCCGAGGTGACATACTGCACCGTGTAGGGCAGATACAGCACCACATAGGCCAGCACCATGATGCCGATGGTGTTATAGAGGGGCAGTACCTTGTAGATCGCGTTCCAGAACAGCATGATGCCGATGACCAGCACGATGCTGGGCAGCATCTCCGGCAGCAGGCTGATGCCCTCCAGTGCTTTCTTGCAGAAGCCCTTGGCTCTGCGCACCGCTGCCACTACCGCCGTGCCGATGACGGAGCAGATGGTGGCGGAGGAGACCGCCAGGAACAGGCTTTTCCAGATGGAGGACAGCGCCTTCGGCGTGGTCAGCAGCTCTTTGTAGTGGTCAAGGGTAAAGTTACCCGCGGCCAGGCCGTAGCCCCGCAGCTTGATGAGCGAGGTGGAGATGATGGAAAAATACGGTACACCGATCGCCACCAGTACCACCAGCGCCACCCACAGCCATGCACCGATTTTTCCGGCGGCAGACAGCTTTGTCTGTGCCGGACGGCTGCCCTTGCCGCTGACCAGCCGGTAACTGTTCCTATTGGTGATATCGTTTTGCATCAGCCACATAACCATACAGATGCAGACCAGAATAGACGAGAGACTTGCCGAGCGGCCAAAGTCGATTGGCGCGGTGGTAGAGTAACGGTGAATATCCGTAGTGAACACATAGAATCCGATGCGCCGCCCCAGCGTATAGGGCGTTCCGTATTCGGAAAGCGTCTTGACAAACACCAGCAGTGCACCAATGGCGTAGTTGCCGGTGAGCAGCGGAGCGAAGATCCTCCGCAGCCGCAGGCCGAAGCCTGCGCCGAACACCGCACCGCTTTCTTCCAGGCTGGCGGGGATATTCAGCATGGCGTTTTTCAGCATGGTCATGAGAAAGGGAAACACATGCAGGCTCATCACCAGCACCAGACCGCCGAAGCAGAAGAAGCCCTCGGACCATGCACCGGTGGCCGGGAAGAGCTGCTGAAAGAGCCCCTTTTTCTGCATGAACAGGATCCAGCCCATGGACGCGATATACGGCGGCGTCATAAACGGGATCATGAAGATGATGTCCAGCCAGCTGTGCTTTGCAAGCTGGGTACGGGCCAGCAGGTACGCCGTCGGCACGGCGATGACGGTGGAGCACAGCACCACGCAAACGCCCAGCAGCAGGGAGTTGCAGACGGTCTGCACATTCTCGGAACTTGCGATGGTCTGCCACGCCTGATACAGGTCAAGGCGGCCATCAATGATGACCGCCTTGGCAAAAACTGTGATCAGAGGGCAGAGAATGAGGCCTGTCAAAAGCACCAGCAACAGCACCTGCGGTAGATTCTTTTTCAGATCGATCTGTCTCATATGCCCTCCGCCTTGTTACTTGCAGAGACTGTTGAGCTTCGCGGCAGTGTCGGAAGCGACATCCATCATCTTTGCCCAATCGGTGGGGATCTGAGGAATGTCGGAGAGGTTGGTGCGATTCTCGCACTGCACATCGCTGCGGCCGGGCAGCAGGTAAGCGTCGGCCACCAGCTGCTGTGCCTCGTCACTGAACAGGAAGTCCACAAACGCCTTGGCGTTGTCCATGTCGGGGGCGGTCTTCAGGATCATGGCAGGGCGGGGGTTGACCACCGTGCCGGAGGCGGGATAGTAGATATTCAGAGGCTCGCCCTTGGCCATGGAGGAGTAGGCGTTGTAGTCCACGCCGGCGATCAGGATGCCCTTTTCACCGGTGGTGACGGCTTCCAGCGCCGCCTTGTTGGCGCCGGGGACGGTCAGACCGTTGTCCGCCCAGCTCTGCATAATGGACTCGCCGTCAGCAGTACCGGTCACAAGGCCTGCCAGAAAGTCCTTGCACGCACCGGATTTTTCCGGGTCGGGAATGGCGATCATGTCCTTGTACCGGGCGTCTGCCAGGTCGGACCAGTCGGCGTTCAGCTCGGGAACAACGGTGGTGTTGTAGATCACGCCGACTGCGGAGGCACTGGAGCCAAACAGGGTGTTGTCACTGTCGATCCAGCCCTTGTTGACCTTATCAGAACCTGCGGGGGTATAGCTTTCAAGCTTACCATCGGCCTTCATGCTCAGGCCGTCAGACCAGGAGGCAAGGATGACCACATCGGCTACGGGATTTGCCTGCTCCGCTTCCAGGCGGGCAAGGATCTCGCCGGTAGTGCCCTGGAACTGCTCCACCTCAACGCCGGTCTTTGCCGTGAAGGCCTCGGCCAGCTTGTCGGCCAGACCGGCGGGGCTGGGCATATAGACCGTTACCTTGCCGGAGAGCTGGGGCGTTTGATCCTGCTCCTGGGACTGTTTTTGGCCGCAGGCCGCCAGGCCCAGGCAAAGGCTAAGGGCAAGCAGCAGGCATACGATACTTTTTTTCATGCTGATACAACCTCTTTCTCTTGAAAAGTAATGATTTGGTTGGGATCTATGTAAACGGACAAAGCTTCGCCGGGCTTTACTTTCCGATTGCTGTGAAGTGTCCATATTACCGACTGATAGAGGACTGTGATCTCATAGGTGCTTCCCAGATACTGCACGCTCTGAACGGGAAGTTCAAAGTGCAGCGCACCTTTTACCGGTGTTTGCACGGCGGCCTCCGGCCGGAACATCTCGGTTTTGCTGAGCCAGTTGGATTTTCCCACAAAGTGCGCCACAAACTCGGTGGCGGGAGCGTGATAGATGGTCTCCGGCGCGGCATATTGCTCCACGCAGCCGCCGTTCAGAACGGCGATGCGGTCGCTCATGCTCATGGCCTCCGTCTGGTCATGGGTCACAAAAACGGAGGTGATGCCCAAAGCGGAGGTCAGCGACCGCAGCTCATGCCGCATTTCCTCCCGCAGCAGAGCGTCCAGAGCGGAAAGGGGTTCATCGAACAGAATGCACCCCGGCTGGACGGCAATGGCACGGGCAAAGGCAACGCGCTGCTGCTGGCCGCCGGAAAGCTGGTGGGGATAACGCTTTTCATAATTCTCCAGATGCACCGTGCGCAGCGCACTGCGCACTCTGCTCTGCAAATTCTCCGTATCTTTTCTCGCCCGCAGACCGAAAGCCACGTTCTCAAATACCGTCATGTGAGGCCATAGGGCAAAATCCTGAAACACAAAGCCCAGGTTCCGCTTCTCCGGCGGCAGGTTGATTTTGCGTTCTTTTGAAAAAATACAGGTATCATCCAGCCAGATCTCACCATCGTCCGGCGTTTCCAGCCCGGCGATCATCCGCAGTAGCGTTGTCTTGCCGCAGCCGGAGGGGCCCAGCAGCGTTGTAAAGCTCCCGTTCAGAATGGTAAGTGTTGTGGGGTGGATGACCTGCTTTTTATCAAAACTTTTTGCAATCCGGTTCAATCGAATTTCCATAGCATTCCTCTTTTCTGCGTTCATAATTGTAAAGACGAAATGTAAACTGCGCCACCTGAACTGCGTAAAATGCAGGTTAAATCGGCGCACATTAAAATTCCGGCGCACCACTGCGGTGGTACGCCGGAATTTTCCGAGTTCTGTTATTTTCAAAAAGACGGTAGAGCCCACCTGCCTGGATCCGATACAGGTGGCCTCGATCTGCGCTGCAGCTGCGCCGCACGTCCAGGTCCGCCGGCTGACAGCGCCGGCCGGGCTCGGTGGTCATTCTATTGCTCCGGGGTTTCCTGGGAAGAATCCGGCGCGGTGGAGGACTGATCCTCCTGCTCACTGAGGGTGGGGATGAAGGCCTGGGCCAGCTTGCCCTTGCCCCGGTGCTTGATATAGAAATATCCGATGATGCTGAAGGTCACAGCGCCAATAAAGTTGACGAACAGATCCTCCATGGTATCATACAGACCAATGTCCAGGTAGCCGTCAAAGCCCAGGTCATTGCCGTTGACCGCCACGGAGTGGATGCCGTCGATGGTGACGGGGGTATTGCTGTTGGTGGGGTCCAGCATCACGGAGGTGATGCTCTGGACTACCGTGTCCTTTTGCATATCCAGATGGAAGAGTCGGTCCATGCCAAACTCGAAAAACTCCCACAGTACGCCCACGGTCATGGAAAAGCAGAAGGCGGCCAGGGCTACATAGATAGGGGAGAGCTGGAACTTGATGCGGCTGTTGCGGTTGAGAATATCAATGAGGGCAAAGCCGGTGGCGGCGCAGAGAAAGCCTGTGGTGGTGTGGAGCATAGTGTCCCAGTTGGGGTAGGTGATGAAATAACCCTCCAGCTCGCCCAATATCTCCGCTGCGAATATGAACAGGAGGATGATAATCTCCAATGTGGTCGGCAGTTGGATGCCGAAATTTTGCTGAATGAAAAACGGCAGAATGAACAGAAACAGCACCAGCAGACAGATGAAGGCACTCTCATACTCACCCCGGAGGATGGACAGGACCAGCTCGGCTACCACGATCAGCCGCAGGACTACATAGACGGCAAAAACGGCGGGCTGCTGGTGGATGGTGTCCTTGAGCCGGCGGGCTGTATCTTTGGGTTTGGGTGGTTTTTTCATGGGAACTCCTTTCATGCGGCTGACTGTGCCGCAGCTATTTTCGACTTTTCTCCCCTATGGTAGCATATCGAGAGAAAAAACACAACGGAAATTGTGCCTGAGGCAGGGAAAGGCGGGGTGGGGATGCCCGGTAATGCGATCCGTATGGCCTTTTTTGCTTGCCATCCGCTTTTATCCGGCGTAAAATAGCCCTATGCAATCTACAGGAGGCGCAAAATGGATCCCTCAACCGACAAAACCTATCTATTCGAGCAAATGCCTGTACCGCAGGCGGTGCGGCGGCAGATCGTGCCCTCCATCGCCAGCCAGATGGTGCTGCTAGCCTACAATCTGGCGGACACCTACTTCGTGGGATTGCTGAACGACCCGCAGCAGACGGCGGCGGTGTCGGTGGCGTACACCATCACCGTGCTGATGACGGCCATTGCCAACCTGTTTGCCGTGGGCGGGGCCAGCTGCATGGCCCGGGCCATGGGCCGTCATGACGGGGACGGCGCCCGCCATATTGCGGCTATCTCCTTTTGGTGGTGCCTGCTTGCGGCGGTACTGTTTTCCGGCGTGTTTGCAATGCTTGCCTCTCCGCTGCTGCATCTGTGCGGGGCCACGGCGGAGACGTATGCGGTGGCATTCCAATATGCCAGATGGGTGGTCATTTGGGGCGGCCCCTGCGCCATAGTCAACATTCTGCTTGCCAACCTCCTGCGGGCGGAGGGCAGCGCGGGGCTGGCGTCGGTGGGGGTGTCCCTGGGCGGCGTCATCAATATTGCCCTGGACCCGCTGTTTGTGCTGCCGCAATTTATGGGGATGGGAGCCCAGGGGGCGGGGCTGGCTACGGCTATCTCCAACGGCATCGGCACGCTGTTTCTGCTCGCCTGCATCTGGCGGCGCAGCACCGTGGTATCGCTGCGGCCCGGCAGCCTGCGCTATACCGCCGGGCACATGGGCGGCATACTGAAGATCGGCTTTCCCTCCTGCGCCCAGTATCTGCTGACGGTGGTGGCAATAGGTGCGCTGATGAAGTTCATGTCCGCCTACGATACCGACGCGGTGGCGGCCCTGGGCATCGTGAAGAAGCTGGATATGCTGCCGCTGTATTTTTCCATCGGCGTGTCCGGCGGCCTGCTGCCGCTGCTGGCTTACAACTACGCCGCCGGCAACCAGGAGCGGCGGCACCGGGTGTTCCAGTTGGGCTGCGGGGTATCGGTGGCGTTTTCACTGGTGTGCGTGCTGGCCTATGAGCTGCTGGCGCCGGTGCTGGTGGGGCTGTTCATCGACGTACCCGCCACCGTTGCCTATGGCGCGGCATTCCTGCGGATCATGGTGCTGGCCATGCCGATGATGGCCGTGTGCTATCCCATGATCACCCAATTCCAGGCCATGGGACGGGTAAAGGAGTCCCTGGTCTGCTCCGTGCTGCGCAAGGGCGTGCTGGATATTCCGCTGCTGTTTCTGCTGGATGGGCTTATCCCCATGTACGGCTGTACCATGGTGCAGCCTATTGTGGACTGTATCTCCATGTTGGCGGCTCTGTGGTTTTACAGGCAGATCCTGCGGCAGGACAAACAGAGCCCTTGAAATGGGAGATAATTTTCAGAGGATCATATGAGCCCCCGGCACCGCAAGGTGCCGGGGGGCCTCATAATTCTTTGGCAGCCCGTCAAGGGGCCGGATAGGGGAATTTCTGACAGAGAAAGCGGGCGAAACGGACCGCTTCCTTGGTGGGGGAATTGGGCAGGGCCACACCCAGCACCCGCTTGGTCGGCGGCGTCAAGGCCAGGATGCGGACCCGGTCCGGGAGATTATGCAGGCAGAGCTGCGGCATGGCTGTTACGCCGATGCCCTGGGCCACCATGGACAGGAGGGTGGAATCATCGTCGCAGTTTACCCGGAGCTGATTGGCGGGGCAAACGGACAAATACTGGTCCAGCGCGTTCAGGGGCGCCATGACAAAGGGGTAGCCGGCAAGGGCTTCCTGGGGGATGCAGTCGCATTTTGGTGCCAGGGACTCCGGAAAAACCGCAAAATAGGGGTCGTCCATCAAGGGGGACCACCGAAAAGCGCGGCAGCGGACTGAATCGCCCAACGCCAGATCCACCGACCCGTGGAGCAGCCAACCGGAAAGGGTGTCCGTCCCGACTTGAATATCGAAGTTGGTCTCCGGGTGGAGCGCGTGATACTCCTGCAGCACCTTGGGGAGCCATGTGCTGGAAATGCTGGAGAACGCTCCGATCCTCAGCGGTGCGGACAGGCCCGCCGCCGCCTGCCGCGCCCGCTGGGAAAGCCGCGCCAGGGAGGCATCCGCCTCTATCAGAAGAGGCAAAAGCTCCTCTCCGACGGGCGTCAGGCGGATGCCGTTATGGCTTCGCTGCAGGACCTTGCAGCCCAGCTCGCTTTCCAGGCTGTTCATAGCCTGGGTCACGGCGGACTGGGTGCAGTTCAGCTCCAGAGCGGCCTTGCTGAAGCTCCCCGTGCGAATGGCGGTCAGCAAAATATGGATCTTATAATCGTCCATGATACCCTCCGAGATAAATAAGATATTCTTATAACTATATCATATAGTCTGTCTTTGCAAAATGCAATACCTGCGGTACACTTCCTTTTGAAAGATGAGGTGTTACCCATGATAACTGTGGAAGATTTTGACAAGGTACAGATCTGCGCGGGAACGGTCACATCCGTTTCCATCAATAAAAAGGCCCGTAAACCGGCCTACAAGGTCACGCTGGATTTCGGCCCGGAGCTGGGGGAGAAAACCTCCTCCGCACAGCTGACGGAGCTTTATCGGCCGGAGGATCTGCTGGGAAAGCAGCTTATTTGCTGCGTCAATCTGGAGCCGATGCACATCGGGAGCGTCAAAAGCGAGGTCCGGATCCTGGGAACCGAATCTAAACAGGGGGTCGTCCTGCTCACCCCTATGGAACCGGTGGAAAATGGAGATCAAGTCTTTTGAAACGGAAAAACGCAGCCCTTGAGCCCGGGGCGATTCTGATTTTTGCCGCCGGGTGCCTATGGGGAAGCATTGGTCTATTTATCCGCCTGATGTCCGATGCAGGTGCCGGCGCCGCCGTCATCAGCTTTCTGCGCATGGCGTTCGCATTTTTGATCCTGCTGGTGGTAACGGTGATCCGGTCGGGCATTTCGGCGTTTCGCGTCAGCGGAAGGGTCCTTTTCTTCAGCGCAATGCTGGGACTGGTCTGCCACGGCGTTTACAACGTCTTTTACAGCTGGGCCGTGGTGCGGGTGGGCGTGACGGTCAGCGCGGTTCTTTTGAACGTTGCTCCGGTCTTCACGGCCATTCTCTCCGCGATCTTCTTCCGTGAGCGGATCACCGGCCGCAAGGGCGCCGCACTGCTTATAAACGTAGTCGGCTGCGTGCTGGCAGCCACCGGCGGACAATTTACAGATGCCTCGCTGTCTGTTTCGGGGATTCTTTTCGGCGCTGCGGCCGGGCTTTGCTATGCCCTGACCGCTATCTTCGGGAAGCTGGCCGGAGAGGGGAGCGATCCGTTTGTAATCAGCACCTACAGCTATTTTTTTGCCGCCTTGTTTTTGGCCGTATTTATGAGGCCATGGGATACGCCGCTTACGCTCACACCGACCATAGTGTGGCTGGGATTTCTCTATGCGCTGATCCCCACGGCAATAGGGTATCTCCTATACTATCAAGGAGTGCGGCAAATGCGGGAGAGCAGCAAGGTGCCTGTGATCGCTTCCATGGAGACTGTGACGGCCGCGATTCTCGGTGTATTGGTGTTGAGTGAAAAGCTGACGGTTATGCACTATTTGGGAATAGCTGTTGTGATGGGCTCCATTGTAATGATGCTGCAAAAGCAGGAACAGAGCGGATGCGGTGGGGGGGAAGAACCCACCAAATCGATGCAATAAAAAGAGCGGCATATTTAAAATAAGCGGCAGGGACGCGGTGAAACACACCACGTCCCTGCCGCTTTTGCGCTGGGCCATGGCTCCCGGGGGCATTCTGCGCACTATATAGGACTGGGAGCCGGTTGAGGGAATAAGAGGCGAAAAGAATAGTCCGGATTTCAGGACAATATATCCGAAAAACAGGACTATGACAAAAATTTGACAAGCTTATAGAGGACATGTACAATGCAATTACA
>CAMBKF010000048.1 GCA_945868085.1 uncultured Oscillibacter sp. | reverse complement strand
TCTCCGGCGCCATCCAGCACAAGGCTGGTATGCAGGATTCCGAGTGCATCATCGCCGTGAACAAGAACGATACCGCCCCCATCTTCGAGGTGGCCGACTACGGTATCGTGGGTGACCTGTTCAAGGTCGTTCCCGAGCTCATCGAGTCCATCAAGGCTGCCAAGGCTGCTAAGTAAGACTGCTTTCCACAGCGCTGCCTGCCATGCCGGCCCTGCCGGGCCGGCGCGGGCGAGAATTTTACAAATCAGGAGGCTAATTATGGACGTTTATGAAAACCTGAAAAATGCCGGTATTGAGCTGCCGGAGAAGCTGGCTGCCGCCGGACTGTATAAGCCTGTGAATCAGGCCGGCAATCTGCTGTTCGTGTCCGGGCAGGGCAGCATGGATAAGGGCGTGCATCTCACGGGCCGCGTGGGCGTGGATGTGTCCGTGGAACAGGCGCAGTATGCCGCCCGGGTGTGCGCCATCAACACCCTGTCTGCGCTGGAAGCGTATCTCGGCGACCTGAACCGCGTCAAAAAGTGCGTGAAGATCCTGGCATTCGTGGCCGGGGCCGATGATTTCACCGGCCAGGCGCAGGTGGTCAACGGTGCCTCCCAGGTGTTTATCGACGCCTTCGGTGAGGAGGGCCGCCACGCACGCTCGGCCATCGGCACCAACAGTCTGCCTCTGGGGCTGACGGTGGAGGTCGAGTCCATTTTTGAGATCAAAGAGGACTGACGAAGGAGGGGAACGCTATGTTAGGACAAGATCTTTCCCCTGTTCAGATCTCTGATTTCTTTGCGGCGGAGCGCCGGCTGCGGCAGTCCTTTCCGCCGTCCCCGCTGCTGAGCATGGCGCCGCTGGACCAGCAGCTGGGTGCGCCTGTATATTTGAAGGCGGAGAGCCTGCTGCCCTCCGGCGCCTATAAGATCCGCGGCGCGACCAATAAGATCATGACCCTGGCCCAGGAGGTGGGCTCCTCTCTGCGGATCATCACCGCCTCCTCCGGCAACCACGGCATGGCCTGCGCCCTGTCCGCCAAGCACCTGGGCATTCCCGCCACCATCGTTGTGCCGGAGCCCACCCCCGAGATCAAAAAGAGCAGCATCCGCGCCATGGGTGCCGACCTGCTGGAGATCGGCGCCACCTATGATGAGACCTTCGCCGCCACGGTGGCCCTGGCGGAGGAAAAGGGGATGTACTATGTGCATCCCACCTCCGACCGCTACACGGTGGCAGGCCAGGGTACCATTTCCCTGGAGCTGCTGCAGCAGCTGCCCGATGTAGACCAGATCGTGGTGCCCATCGGCGGCGGCGGACTCATCACCGGCATATCCTACGCCATGAAGCATCTGAAGCCCGGCGTGCGCATCGTCGGCGTGATGCCGGAGGGCTCCGCCGTCTACGCGGCATCCCGGGCGGCCGGGAAGCTGGTGACGCTGGATTCCTGCGCCTCCATTGCCGACGCGGTGGTGCGCAAGACCGGCGAACCCTACCTCTATCCTTATATCGAGGAATATGTGGACGATATCGTGACCGTCAGCGAGGACGAACTGCGCAAGGCCATTAAGCTGGCCTGCCTGTACGCCAAGCTGACGCTGGAAGGCGCCGCCTCGCTGGCGCTGGCCGCCGTGACGTCTGGCAAGTGCACCCTGACGGAGCACACCGTTCTGCTCTGCACCGGCGGCAATATTGACGGCTCTGTCTTGCTCTCTTGCCTACAGAGCTGATTGGGGCTGGAGCGCATACCCCTACCGGGGTCAGGAACGTTTCCCGTCTCTGCTTGAATAGAGATGTTTTTCCTGCCAACACTTTTCTCTTCCTCTTCCTTACCTTTGTTTCTTTGCAGCTATTTCGCCGGGAAAAACAGCGGGATCCGAATGTGCAAACAGCCTAAAAAGCGCCGCCGTGGGACAAATCCCGCGGCGGCGTCCATTTATAAGCCATAACGGATCCGGCGCCCGATCTCAAGGCGCGTTCAGGCATAAAAAGGTCCGCCGCAATTCCTTTAGAATTGCGGCGGACTGTGGTGGACCTGAAGGGATTCGAACCCTCGACCTCTCGGATGCGAACCGAACGCTCTCCCAGCTGAGCTACAAGCCCAAATGATGAATAATGGGGTGGAACGAAATCGTTCCACCCCATTATTATACACACTTTTGCGGGAAATGCAAGTGTTTTATTCAACTTTCGGCAGCTTGGCCATCACAGCGGCGCAGCGGGGGCACAGAGCCTCGTGCTCGCCCACGGCCTTCACGCTGTGCAGCACCTTCCAGCAGCGGCCGCACTTGGCGCCCTGGGCGGCCGCCACAGTCACCTTTACCTCATCGCCCACGGTCAGCTTCACCTGGGACACGATGAACAGGTCGGCCACTTCCTCCTCGCTCATCTCCGCCAGGAAAGCGTCCTCCGCCGGCACGGTCAGGTCCACAGCGGCTTCCAGGCTCTTGCCGATGACCTTGTCCGCCCGGGCCTGCTCCAGGGCACCGTTCACGGCGCTGCGCAGGGCGGCGATGCGGCTCCACTTGGTCATCTCCTCGCCGGAGAGGGCATACTCCGTGTAGGGCTGCACCATCTCGTTGAAGAGGACGTTGCGCTCGTCATCCTCCGCCCGGTGGGGCATGGCCAGCCACACCTCGTCGCAGGTGAAGGCCAGGATGGGCGCGAACATCCGGGTCATGGCGTCCAGGATGAGGTACAGAGCGGTCTGGGCGCTGCGGCGCTCCAGGCCCTCCGCCTCGTCGCAGTACAGCCGATCCTTGATGATGTCGAAGTAGAAGGAGCTCAGGTCCACCACGCAGAAGTCGTTGATGGCGTGGGACACGGCGTGGAACTCGTAGTTGTCATACCAGCCGAAGACCTTGCCGATGAGGTCGTTGAGCCGGGTCACGGCCCACTTGTCCAGGGGCAGCATGTCCGCGGGCTTCACCAGGTCGTTGGGGTCGAAATTCACCAGGTTATCCAGGCAGAACTTGCAGGTGTTGCGGAACTTCAGGTAGTTCTGGCTCAGCTGCTTGAAGATCTCGTCGGAGCAGCGGACATCCACATGGTAATCGGAGGAGCCGGCCCACAGGCGCAGCAGGTCCGCGCCGTACTTGTCGAAGATCTCCGCCGGGTCCATGCCGTTGCCCAGGGACTTGTGCATGGCCTTGCCCTCGCCGTCCACGGTCCAGCCGTGGGTCACGCACTCCTTAAACGGTGCGCCCCGGCCCAGGGCGCCCACGGCCACCAGCAGGGAGGACTGGAACCAGCCGCGATACTGATCCAGGCCCTCGATATACATGGTAGCCGGCCAGAAGCCCTGGTCCCGCTCCATGGCGGCAAAGTGGGTGGAGCCGGAGTCGAACCAGCCGTCCAGGGTGTCGCTTTCCTTCTCGAAGCCGGCGTTCTTGCCGCAGTGGGGGCAGGTGAAGCCCTGGGGCAGGATGTCCTCGGCCTCCATGTCAAACCAGGCGTTGGAGCCCTTCTTCTCAAACAGGGACGCCACAGCCTCGATGCTCTCGGGGGTGCAGATGGGCTTGCCGCAGTCCTTGCAGTAGAACACGGGGATGGGCAGGCCCCAGCGGCGCTGGCGGCTGATGCACCAGTCGGTGCGCTCCAGGATCATGGAGCGCATGCGGTCCTTGCCCCAGGCGGGGACCCAGCGCACATCGTCGCAGGCGGCGATAGCGTCGTCCTTGAAGGAATCCACGGAGCAGAACCACTGGGGGGTGGCCCGGAAGATGATGGGATTCTTGCAGCGCCAGCAGTGGGGATAGCTGTGCACGATCTCCTCGCTGGCAAAGAGGGAGCCGTCCTTCTTCATATCCTCCAGGATGACGGGGTTTGACTCCTCGGTCTTCATGCCGGCGTACTTGCCGGCGTAGTCAGTGTGGCGGCCCTGGTCGTCCACGGGCACAATCATGTCCATGCCGTAGCGCTTGCAGGTCTCATAGTCGTCGGCACCGAAGCCGGGAGCGGTGTGGACGCAGCCGGTACCGGAATCCATGGTCACATAGTCCGCCAGGACCAGCTGGCTGGTCTTGGGCAGGAAGGGGTGGCTGGCCAGCATGTTCTCGTAGAAGGAGCCGGGGTGGGTCTCCACGATCTCGTAGCTGTCAAAGCCGCCGATCTTCATGACCTTGTCCGTCAGGGCCTCGGCCATGATGTACATCTCGCCATTGGGGGCCTTCACCACGGCGTAGCTCTCGTCGGGATGCAGGGCGATGGCCAGGTTGCCGGGCAGGGTCCAGATGGTAGTGGTCCAGATCACGAAATAGAGCTTGCTCTTGTCCAGATGGCTCAGCTTGCCCAGATCGTCGTTCATGGGGAACTTCACATACACCGTGGTGCAGGGATCGTCCTTGTACTCGATCTCGGCCTCGGCCAGGGCGGTCTCGTCGTGGGCGCACCAGTACACGGGCTTGAGACCCTTGTAGATGTGGCCGTTCTGATACATCTTGCCGAATACCCGGACCTCCTGGGCTTCAAAGCCCGGGTCCATGGTCTTGTAGGGGTGCTCCCAGTCGCCCACCACGCCCATGCGCTTGAAGCCCTGGCGCTGGACGTCGATGTAGTGGTCGGCGAACTCGTGGCAGGCGGTGCGGAAGTCCGCCACGCTCATGGCCTTGTGGTTGAGCTTGTTCTGCTTGATGATGGCGCTCTCGATGGGCATGCCGTGGTTATCCCAGCCGGGAATATAGGGGGTGTAGTAGCCCCGCATGGCGTACATACGGGTGATGAAGTCCTTCAGGGACTTGTTCAGGGCGTGGCCCATGTGCAGTGCGCCGTTGGAGAAGGGAGGGCCGTCGTGCAGGGAAAACAGGGGCTTGCCCTCGTTCTTTTTCAGCAGCTCGTTATACAGGTCCAGCTCTTCCCAGTGCTTGAGCATCTCCGGCTCCCGCTTGGGCAGCCCCGCCCGCATGGGAAAGCCGCTCTTGGTCATGTTCAGTGTGCTTTTGTACTCCATGATGTACCTCCATATATGCGTATTTTGAAAACAAAATTGAAAACGAATAAAAGAAACCGGTCTAAGAACTGTCATTGCGAGGGCGCACTGCGCCCATGGCGATCCGCATCCCCTCGCACGGCACCCCTTGTTTTGTCTCCGACGGGGTACTTTCTGCCAACAGCGGCAGAAAGTACCCAAAGAACGCCGCCAAAACCAAGGTTTTGGAATCCTTTCCGCGCCTGGAATGCCGCCCGTGGAAACCCTTCTGCCACGCGAACCGGGCGCTCAGATGTAACGCCCTGCTTTCGCATGGCCCCTGCGGCACCATCCGCTGGCCGCTCACGCGGGCCCGCGCTGGCCCGGCGCGGTAGGGGTACTCTCTGCGCCTACCGTGGAGCGCGTATCATTTTCCGTCATCGGACCGATGACTGCATCGGCTTGCACGCCGCATTCCCAAAATGAAAAATCGCCTTTGCCTCACTAAGAGACAAAGGCGATGAAATAACCTCTGCGGTACCACTCTTGTTGCCGCCGTGGCGGCCACTCCGTTCCCACCAACCGTGGGCGAGGGTTGATAACGGCCCTCCGCCGTCCGTGCTTACTGAAGGATTCCTTCCCGTTCAGCCGGAAGCTCCGGGGTGATATTCGCCGCGGACCCGGTCTCCGCCTCGCACCAAACCGGCGGATCTCTTGGCACCGAATGTCCGGGGGTACTGATCCCCATCCATGCATTTATGCTGTATTGCTTGTCATTTTACCACAAAAGCCGCTTTTGTCAACAGGAAAATTACACAATTCCGAAATAGCTTAAAAGCCCCACCAGACCCATTACGCCGTAAATGAGTGCCATAATGGCCAAAACTACGGACACGACATTATACAGCTTTCCGTCTTTCGTGGTGTTGCGGAACCGCCGGGTGTAAAACAGCGCCGCGCAGGCCAGGCCCAGCAGGAGCGAGGTCAGATAGTTCATAAACAGGTTGTCCTTATACACCGTCATGCGCAGAATCAGCGCCGCCATCAGCACACCGAACAGCACACCCAGGGTGATCTTCAGCCACAGGGGCAGCTTGGCTCTTTCGGGCTTTTTGGCCGCCTGGGCGGCTTTAGCCTTCTGATAGTCTCCGCCGCCGTAGTTGGAGTTATTTTTCTTGTGGTGTACGTTTTTGTTAGGGTTGCCCTTGGCCTTGCGGATGGCCGCCTGCTGCCGGACGTAGGGATCCTGGGGTGTGTTATTCTTTGCCATGTTCATTTTCTCCTTTGGCTTTCTGATCTGAATTATATAGGTGTCGGTTCAGCAGGGTCAGGGCGTAGTCCGCCGCCTGCTGCCGGATGCTTTCACGTCCGCCCTTGAGCACAAGGTGCGTCACTTCCGTGCCGCCCGGGGCGGCCAGGCCAATGTAGACCGTGCCCACGGGATTGCCCCGGTCGTCCCCATCGGGACCGGCCAGGCCCGTCACCGACAGGGCCAGGTCACTTTTTGTAATGCGCCGGGCACCCTCCGCCATGGCCTTGGCCACCGGCTCCGACACGGCGCCGAATCGGTCCAAAATATCACCGGGCACGCCCAGGATATGGGCCTTGACCTCGTTGGTGTAGGACACCACCCCGCCGGGGAAAACCGCCGATGCGCCCGCTACATCTGTAATGCGCTTGGCAATGAGCCCGCCGGTGCAGCTCTCGGCGGTGGAAACCGTCAGGCCGCGCTCTTTCAGAGTTTTCACGGCGTGTGCCTCGGGGCTGCCCATGTCCATGCCGTAGAGGTGCGCGCCCAGCCGCCGCTGCACTTTCGCCAGCAGCGGGGCTATGAGTACCTCGCATTTTTCTGCCGTTTCCGCCTTGGCGGTGATGCGCAGCTGGATCTCAGCAGATTTGGCGTAAGGGGCCAGGCTGGGGTTTTGGGCAGAGTCCATGAGGCCCCCCAGCAGCTCCTGGACCATGGGCTCCGTGAGGCCGAAAACATGCAGCGTGTGGGACAGGATCACACCCTCCTGCCGGGCCTGCAGATAGGGGAGCAGGGCGTGGTTTGTAAGATACCGGCACTCGTGGGGCACCCCCGGGAGCATGGCCACCGTCACGCCCCCAGCCGTAAACAGGCAGCCCGGGGCGGTGCCCACAGGGTTGTGAAACACCAGGGAGCCTTTGGGCAGATATGCCTGCCGGCGGTTACAGTCCGGCATCTCCCGGCGGAAAACATTTTTGAAATAGGCCGCGATCTCATCCATGACGTCCTGGTGGAATTCCAGCTCCCGGCCGAAGACGGCGCATACGGTTTCTTTCGTTAAGTCGTCATAGGTGGGCCCCAGGCCGCCAATGAAAATGAGCAGGTTGCAGCGACCCCGGGCAATGTCCGTGACAGTGCGCAGACGCTGGGGATTGTCGCCCACCGCCGTGTGGTAGAGCACGTCCACCCCGGCGGACGCCAGCTTTTCCGAGACATACCGGGCGTCGGTATTGGCCACATTGCCCAGCAGCAGCTCTGAGCCTACGGCAATAAGCTCCGCTTGATAAGTCATAAAACCCGCTCCTTACAGCTTGACCTTGACCACTTCACGCTGGCCCATGGCCCGCTCCACCAGGCCGTCGATGTCCAGGACGCTCTCAATTTCCCGGACCTCCTCCACATGGGGCTTGGTCTTGGGGTGCCGGGGGGTGAACACGGTGCAGCAGTCCTCGTAGGGGAGGATGGAGGTGTCAAAGGTGCCGATGTGCCGGGCGATGCGGACGATCTCCTCCTTGTCCATGCCGATGAGGGGGCGCAGCACAGGCAGGTCCGTCACATCCTCGCTGACCCGCAGGGCCTCCATGGTCTGGCTGGCTACCTGCCCCAGGTTTTCACCGGTGATGAGGGCACGGCAGTCAAATTCCTTGGCCAATTTATCGGCAATGCGCATCATAAAGCGCCGGGTGATGAGGGTAAAATATTCCTCCGGGCACTGCTTGCGGATCTGCTCCTGGATCTCCGTCAGGGGCACGATGTGAACGCTCATGCGGCCGCACCAGGGCGTCAGCTCCTGGGCCAGCTGCAGAACCTTCTGTCGGGCCAGGTCGGAGGTATAGGGGGGCGCGGCGAAGTGGAGCATCTCCAGCACCACACCGCGCTTTGCCATCATGTAGGACGAAACCGGGGAGTCGATGCCGCCGGAGAGGAGGCTCAGCGCGCTGCCGCCCATGCCCAGGGGCAGGCCGCCGGCGGCAGGCTCGGCGGGGGCGTGGACGTAGGCCGCATCCTCGCGGATCTCCACATACACCGTCAGCTCCGGGGTGTGGACGTCCACCTTCAGATGGGGGAAGGCATCATGGAGCATGCCGCCCACCCACTGGCTGATCTGGATGGAGCTCATGGGGAAGGACTTGTCCGCCCGCTTGCTCTCCACCTTGAAGCTGCCGGCTTTACGGAGGCTGTCGCCCAGGTAGGCTTTGGCGGTCTCCAAAATGGCCTCCTTGCTCTTTTCGCAGGGAACAGCCCGGGCGATGGCGATGAGACCGAATACCTGCTTGCAGGCGGCGTAGGCCCCGGTGAGGTCGCAGCTATCCGACATAGGCTCCACATAGATGGTGCTCTGGCGGGAATAAATTTTGAACTTGCCGAACTTCTGGGTCCGGCGGCGGATGTTACTCATGAGCTTGGTTTCAAAGCTGTGGCGGTTGAGGCCCTTGAGGACCACCTCGCCCAGCTTGCAGAGGATGATCTCGTGCATGGGGGTTCTCCTTATATAATGTAGTGGTTGAGGATGGGGGCGGGCGGACAGGGTCGTCCGTCCCTACGGAAATGTGAGAATGCTTATGCAGGGCGGCGTGCCCTCACGCCGCCGCGATGGCGCGATGCTTATGGGGCGGCGGGGTGTGGTCACCCCGCCCTGCGAGTGGTTTTATTTCAGCATACTGCTGCTGCGGTACTGGATGGCCTCGGCAATATGCTCCGGGCGGATGTTTTCCGCTCCGTCCAGGTCAGCAATGGTCCGGGCCACCCGCAATATGCGGTCGTGACTGCGGCCGGTGAGGCCCAGGCGGTCAAAGGCGCTGTGCATGATCTTTTCGCATGTCTCATCCAGGGCGCAGTATTTACCGATCATAGGCGGGGTCATGTAGGCGTTGCAGGAGACCTCCGTCCCGGCGTAGCGCGCTTGCTGCACGGCCCGGGCGGCGTTCACCCGCTTCTGAATATCCCGGGAGCACTCCGGGGTGTCCTTGCGGCGCATGGCCTCGTAGTCTACCGACGGCACCTCGATGTGCAGGTCGATGCGGTCCAGCAGCGGGCCGGAGATGCGGCGCATATAGCTTTCCACCTGCCGCTCCGTGCAGGTGCACCGGTGGTCGGGATGGCCGTACCAGCCGCACCGGCAGGGATTCATGGCGCACACAAGCATAAACCGGCTGGGCAGGGTCAGGGAGCCGGAGGCCCGGGTGATGGTCACCACGCCGTCCTCCAGGGGCTGGCGCAGGGTCTCCATGGCGGCCTTGTCAAACTCCGGCAGCTCGTCCAGAAACAGCACGCCGTTGTGGGCCAGGGAGATCTCCCCGGGCCTGGGCACCGCGCCGCCGCCGGTGAGGGACACCGCCGAAGCCGTGTGGTGGGGACTGCGGAAGGGCCGCCGGGTGATGAGGGGATGCCGGGCCTCCGTAAGCCCCGCCACGGAGTAAATTTCCGTGGTCTGCAGGCTCTCCGTCCGGGTCATGTCCGGCAGGATAGAGGGCAGGCGCCTGGCCAGCATGGACTTGCCCGACCCCGGAGACCCGATGAGCAGGATGTTGTGGCCGCCTGCGGCGGCAATTTCCAGGGCCCGCTTCACGTTCTCCTGGCCCATGACGTCGGCAAAGTCCGGCCCGTTTACCGGCCCGGCGCTCTCCGGCTTCCAGATGGGGGCGGGGGAGAGGGGCGACTGCCCCCGGAGATGGGCCACCAGCTGCTCCACGTTTTCCACGCCGTATACCGTCACGCCCTCGGCCAGGGTGGCCTCCGCCGCGTTTTCCGCCGGCACATAGAGTTGCCGGATCCCGGCCCGGGCCGCCGCCATGGCCATGGGCAGCACGCCGCTGATGGGCCGCAGCCGCCCGGTGAGGCTCAGCTCGCCTATAAAGGCCGCGTCCGCCGGCAGCGGCGGGATCTCCTCCGACGCCGCCAGGATGCCCAGCAGGATGGGCAGGTCATACACGGTGCCCTCCTTGCGCCGGCCCGCCGGGGCCAGGTTCACCGTGATGCGACTGACGGGGTACTTGGCGCCGCAGTTTTTCACCGCCGCCCGGACCCGTTCCCGGGCCTCCTTCACCGCCGCATCCGGCAGGCCCACAATGTCAAAGGCGGGCAGGCCGCCGGAGAGAAAACACTCCACGCTGACTTCGTAGCCGTTGATGCCGCCCAGGCCCAAAGAACGCACGGTTACGACCATATAGCCCACCTCCTTCTTACCAAATTATCCTCATTTTACCACAAAACCGTGCCGCATGAAACAAAATTATTAAAAAAGTCGGCGGCCGATGTGAGAATTTTTGTGCAGGACAATGAAAAAGTATTATTGCGACGAAAGACACAAAAATGACGTTTACATCTCTGCGGATTTGTGCTACTATGAACAATGCGAAAGATTCCTGTAAGAAAACCCGGTAAAACGGATGAATAAAAGGAAGGAGTAAACAACATGGTAAGAAAAATGAAGTCCATGGATGGCAACAACGCCGCCGCGCATGTATCCTATGCATTCTCGGAAGTAGCGGCCATCTACCCCATCACCCCGTCGTCCCCCATGGCCGACTTTGTGGACCAGT
>CAMBKF010000047.1 GCA_945868085.1 uncultured Oscillibacter sp. | reverse complement strand
CCATGGCCATTGCCTGGGGCGACCAGTGGACCAACATGATCCAGCCCTTCTGGGCCCTGCCGGCCCTGGGCATTGCCAAGCTCTCTGCCCGCGACATCATGGGCTACCTGGTGATCGTGTTGCTGTTCACCGGTGCGGTGGCCTGCCTGGGCTTCCTGGGCTGGGCGCTGCTGTTCTGACGATTTTCGAAATAATTTCATACCAGCACCAAAAATCTCCGTCCCACGGGACGGAGATTTTTTATATAAATTTTTCATTTTTTTAAACTTATTCTAAGGTGCGCTCCGTATACTGCCCCCAACAACAAGGAAAGGAGTGATCCTCTTGCAATATCGTCACGAGTGGAAACACGAGGTCAGCGCCTTCGATATTCTGTGCCTGCGCCAGCGTCTTTCGGCCGTAATGACCCCGGACCCCCACGCCCGGGGCGGCCGGTATTTTGTCCACAGTCTGTATTTCGATGACCTCCGGGACACGGCCCTGCGGGAGAAGCTGGACGGCGTCAGCCGCCGGGAAAAGTTTCGCCTGCGCTGCTATAACGGCGACGACAGCTACCTGGTGCTGGAGAAAAAGAGCAAACTGGGCGGCCTGTGCGCCAAAGAGCAGACCCGCCTCACCCGCCCCCAGGCCCAGGCGCTGCTGGCCTGCGATCTTGAGGCCCTGGCCGCGGACCCCGCGCCTCTGGTGCAGGAGCTGCGCTGGAAGATGCAGACCCAAGGCCTGCGGCCCAAAACCATCGTGGACTATACCCGGGAGCCCTTCGTCTTCGCCCCCGGCAATGTCCGGGTGACCCTGGACTATGACATCCGCACGGGCCTTTATAGCACAGATTTCTTCGATTTCCGCTGCCCTACCCTCCCCGCCGGGGATGTCCCGGCCATCCTGGAGGTAAAGTGGGACGAATACCTCCCCACGGTGATCCGGGACCTGGTGCAGGTGCCCTCCACCCGGACCACCGCCTTTTCCAAATACGCCGCGTGCAGAATATACGGATAAATACCGCCCCCTTGTGCCCCCTCCGTAGGACGGGGTGCCCTCACCCCGCCGCCCGATAACGCACTACCCCCTTGCAAAAACCCTGTCATTGCGAGACCAGTCCGCAGACTGGTTGTGGCAATCCGCAACCCACCCCCTTAAAAAACCAAAAAAGGAGAACAAACCTATGACCTTTTCAGACATTTTCAAATCCAGCTTCCTGGAGAACGTTACCAGCGTCTCCGTCCTGGACATGGCCCTGGCCCTGGGCCTGTCCTTTGCCATCGGCCTGTTTATTTTCCTCATCTACCGCAAGACCTATGCCGGGGTCATGTACTCCTCCAGCTTCGGCGTGACATTGGTGGGCCTGACCATGATCTCCACCTTCGTCATCCTGGCTGTCACCTCCAACGTGGTGCTTTCTCTCGGCATGGTGGGCGCCCTGTCCATCGTCCGTTTCCGGACGGCTATCAAGGAGCCCCTGGACATCGCCTTCCTGTTCTGGGCCATCGCCGCAGGCATCGTCCTGGCCGCCGGTATGATCCCCCTGGCGGTGTTCGGCAGCGTGTTCATCGGCCTGGTGCTACTGATTTTCGCCAATAAAAAGAGCCATGTGTCCCCCTATATGGTGGTCCTCCACTGCGACAGCCAGGACGCCGAAAAGCACGCCGTGGATTTCCTCCGGGGCAAGGTGAAAAAGTGCGTCGTCAAGAGCAAGACCGTCCGGGGCGCCGCCGTGGAGCTCAACGCCGAGATCCGCCTGGCTGACGAAAACACCGATTTTGTCAACGCCCTGACTCAGATCCCCGGCGTTGAAAGCGCCGTGCTGGTCAGCTACAATGGCGAATACATGGGCTAAAGGAGATGTTCTATGTCCACAAACAAGCATTTTTCCGCCGTATGCGCCGTGGTGCTTGCTCTGGCCCTGATCGTCACGGTGCTGTTTATGAACGGCGAAAAGCTGGGCATCCGGGTCATCCGGGATGAGGACGCGGAGGAAAACGAGTCTTCCCAGTATTTTACCTCTAACGACCAAAACACCGACTGGACGGCTGCCGCCACCATCACCCTTAGCGGCGATACCGCCGCTGTCAGCGGCCCCGGCGCCTATGCAAACGGCGGCAGCGTCACCATCTCCGCCGCCGGGTATTACGACGTCACCGGCACCCTCACAGACGGCAGCCTTGTGGTGGATGCCGGGAAGAACGCCAAGGTGTTCATCCGCTTAAACGGCGTGTCCATCACCTGCTCCGACGATGCCGCCATCCGTGTCAACCAGGCGGATAAGGTGTTCCTGACCCTGGCGGACGGCACGGAAAACACCCTCACCTCCGGCGAGACCTACAGCGCCGCCGCCCTGGCGGATAAGACCGACGGCGCCATCTTCTCCCATGACGACCTGACCATCAACGGTTCCGGGTCCCTCACCGTTACCGCCGCCTATAAGCACGGCATCGCCGCCAATGACAGCCTGCGCATCACCGGCGGCACCATCACCGTCACCGCCCCTTCGGACACCATCCATGTCAATGACAGCCTCCATATCACCGGCGCGTCCCTCACGCTGAACGCCGGGGACGACGCCATCCACAGCGATACCTCCATCGCCATCCTGGGCGGCAGTATCACCGTCAATAGCTGTTACGAGGGCATTGAGGCCCTGGAAATTCTCATTGAGGACGGCGACATCACCGTCACCTCTACCGATGACGGCATCAACGCCTGCGGCACGGAGACCGCCGATGGCAGTCTCCCCAGCGTCACCATTAACGGCGGCACCGTGACGCTGCTGAACCACTCCGGCCGGGATGCCGACGGCATCGACTCCAACGGCAATATCGATATAAACGGCGGCCTGGTCTATATCAGCCTGGTGGGTGACGGCAGCAACTGCGCCCTGGATTACGGCAGCGAGAACGGCGGCGTCTGCCGCATCAACGGCGGCACCGTGGTGGCCTGCGGCGGCTCCAGCATGCTGGAGACCATGTCCGAGACCTCCGCCCAGCCCTCCCTGCTCTACGCCGGCACCACCCAGGCGGCGGGCACGGAGATCACCCTGCAGGATGCCGACGGCGAGACCCTTCTCACCTACACCGCCCCCAATAGCTTCTCTGCTGTGTTGGTCAGCTGTCCCGAAATGCAGACTGGCAGCACCTACACCCTGAACCTGGGGACTGCTTCCCAGGAGGTCACCCTCACCCAGGTGGCCGCCACCTACGGCGTCAGCGGCGGCATGGGCCAGGGCGGCGGCCCCGGCGGCATGGGCGGCGGTATGAATGACCGGGGCGCTCCCGGTGATACGGATGCCATGAGCGGCGGCCCCAGCGATTCCGACGCCACGCCCCCCACACCCCCGGATGGCGATGCCGATTTCCAGCCCTCCGGCGATCCCCCCACCCGTCCGGACGGGGAGGACGGCACCCCCGGCGACACCGCCGATCGCCCCACCCCGCCTGACCGTGACAGCGATACCGGCGCAGAGCCGCCCGCTCTGCCCGATGGCAGCACCGCCCCGTCCGACCGGCCGACAGACACCCAGGGCAATCAGACCCAGCCCACAGAGAGTCAGCAGGCTCAGGAGGGCTCCTTCACCCTGGACGAAAACGGCAAATGGCTGCTCATTGCCAGCGCCGCCGCCATGGCCTTGGGCCTGGGCATTGCCATTCTGTACCGGAAAAAGGGCTGATGTCTATTGACAGCGTTTTTCCCTCTTTGCTATAATTGCATCGCAAATACGGCCGCCTGCTGCGGCCCGGGGAGGAAAATACCATGAAGCGTATCGATACCTGCACCAAAACCGATCTCCTGGTGGGCCTGCTGCTTGCGGGCATAGTGGCGGTGCTGGCGGCCTACCGTATCTTCGCCTATCTCTGCGAGGTAACGGCCTTCCAGTGGTGGATGGTCCTGCTGGGCGCGCTTTGCGCCGTGCTGGCCATCGGCGGATTTTTGGTGGCCCGCCGGGCCTGGAAGCGCCTGCAATACCTGCGGGATAATCCGGATGAGTAACAACACCTGCAAAGAATAACGGCACCACCCCCGGCGGAAAGCCGGGGGTGGTGTTTTGTGGAAAGCCTTGTTTTGCCCGTTAAAAATGTGTTATACTTCCTATATAAATCTCTTGCAAAGGAGACCCCATCATGCGAAAATTTACAGCCGATCCCCAGGCGCTGTTCCGGTATCGGGGGCTGCCCCCGGTGGGCATGACCGTTTCCATGGCCCTGCAGCACCTGGTTGCCATGATCGTGGGCTGCGTCACCCCCGCCATCATCATCGCCAACGCCGCCGGGCTCACCCATGATGAGCAGGTTCTGCTGATCCAGGCGTCCCTGGTGATGTCCGCCGTCACAACGCTTTTGCAGCTGTTTCCCATCGGGGGCCGGTTCGGCGCGGGTCTGCCGGTGATCTTCGGCGTCAGCTTCGCGTATCTGCCCAGCATGCAGGCCATCGCCACGGGCAGAGGCGGCATGGCCGCCGTGGCCGGGGCCATGATCGTGGGCGGCGTCATTGCGACTTTGGTAGGCCTCTTTATAAAGCCCATCCGCCGCCTTTTCCCGCCGGTCATCACCGGCACGGTGGTTTTTACCATCGGCCTGTCCCTGTATCCCACGGCCATCAATTACATGGCCGGCGGCGCCGCCAATACCTATCAGTCCGTGGTGGAGGAGCGGGGTCTCACCGCGGCCCTGGTCTACGGCTCCTGGCAAAACTGGGCCATCGCCGCCTTCACCCTGGCGGTGGTGATGCTGCTGACCAACCATGGCCGGGGCATCTGCAAGCTGGCCTCCATCCTCCTGGGCATCCTGGCCGGGTACGCTGTGGCACTGGTGGCCGGGATGGTGGATCTCTCCGGCATCGCCGGGGCCGGCTGGTTCTCCCTGCCCAAGCCCGTGCCCTTCGGCGTGACCTTTGAGCTCTCCGGCTGCGTGGCCCTGGGCCTGCTGTTTGCCATCAACTCCATCCAGGCCATCGGCGACCTCACCGCCACCACCGTGGGCGGCATGGACCGGGAGCCCACCACCCGGGAGCTCCAGGGCGGCATCGTGGCCTACGGCGTAGCCAATGTTTTAACGGCCCTGCTGGGCGGCCTGCCCACGGCCACTTATTCCCAGAACGTGGGCATCGTGGCCACCAACAAGGTGGTCAACCGCTGGGTGTTCGCCCTCACCGGCGGTTTTCTGCTCCTGGCGGGGGTGGTGCCGAAGTTCTCCGCCGTGCTCACCACCATCCCCCAGTGCGTCCTGGGCGGGGCCACCGTGGCGGTATTTTCCACCATTGCCATGACCGGCATGAAGCTCATCGCTGCCGAGGGCATCACCGCCCGGAATACCACCATCGTGGGCCTGTCTGCGGCCCTGGGCGTGGGCATCTCCCAGGCCTCCGCGGCTCTGGCCCAGTTTCCCGAGGCCGTCACCACCATCTTCGGCAAGTCCCCGGTGGTCATCGCCACCCTCATGGCCGTGTTTCTGAATCTAGTCCTGCCCAAGGAGGAGAAATAACACCCTTGCAAACGCCCCGTCACTGGTGTGACGATCCGTGATCCCCACGCCCCCATCAAAAAAATGACCGCCGGAGGCGGTCATTTTTTCGCACTTTTATTTGTTTTCTTCCCCGTGGAACCGGTCATACACCGCCTGGGCCACAGCCTTGGGCAGGGTCGCCTCCAGCTCCGGCAGCTCCGCCTGCATCACGGCCTTCACGGTGCCAAACTGCTGCAGCAGCTTCTTTCGCCGCACCTCACCCAGCCCGGGGATGCCCTCCAGCCGGGACCGCACGGCGCTGCGGCTGTGCTTTTTCCGGTGATAGGTGATGGCGAACCGGTGGACCTCCTCCTGCACCCGTCCCACCAGGGCAAACAGCGGTGGGCTCTGCTGGATGCCCAGCTCCCGGCCCTCCGCCGTCATCAGCGCCCGGGTCCGGTGCTTGTCGTCCTTCACCATGCCCAAAACCGGCACAGATAGGCCCTTTTCCGCCAGAGCCTGCTCCGCCACGGCGGCGTGCTGCTGGCCGCCGTCCATTAAGATCAGGTCCGGCAGGGGGCTGAATTTCTCGTCCCCGTCCAGATACCGCTGGAGCCGCCGCCCCAGGATCTCTCGCATGGCGGCGTAGTCGTCCGGGTGGTCCAGGGTCTTCACCTGAAACTTGCGGTAGTCCCGCTTCAGGGGCTTCCCGTCCTGGAAAACCACCATGGAGGCCACCATGTCGGCGCTGCCGGTGTTGGAAATGTCGTAGGATTCGATGCGGTGGGGTCCGGCGGACAGTCCCGCCAGGGCGCCCAGCTGCTCCAGGGTCTTGTTCACCCGCTCTGTTTCGGAGGTGATGCGCTCCGTCTCCTCCCGGGCGTTGTTTTGGGCCATGCGCAGCAGCTCCGCCCGCTGGCCCCGCTGGGGCACCCGAAGGCTTACCCGGTGGCCGCAGTCCCGGCTCAGCATCTCCTCCAGGGCCTCCGCATCCTCCGGCAGGGCTGCCACGCAGATCTCTTTCGGCGCCGCGCCCCGGCCTGCGTAATATTGCCGCAGCACGGCGGAGAGGGTCTCTCCCTCGTCCTCCTCGGCCCCGGCGGAGAGCACCTTTACCTCCCGACCCAGGAGGTTGCCCTCCTCCAGGTGCAGCACGCCGAAGCCCCAGCGCACCTGCCCCCGGTACAGGCCCCACACATCCGTGTCGGCGCACACTCCGGCGATGACCCCCTGGGTCTTGCCCAGCACGCTCACCGCCCGGATGCGGTCCCGCAGGGCGGCGGCCTTTTCAAAGTCCAGCGCCTCCGCCGCCTGCTCCATCTCCTGCTGCATCTCCCGGGTCAGGGCCCGGTAGTGCCCGCTGAAGATCCGCGCCGCCTGCTCAATGCGCCGCTGGTACTCCGCCTGCCCCGGCCCATCCGGGCGGCAGAACCCGTCGCATTTGCCGATGTGTTCGTTGAGACACGGCCGCTCTTTCCCGATGTCCCGTGGAAATTTCCGGCCGCAGGTGGGGAGCTTCATCGCCCCGCACACCGCCTCAATGGCGAGCCTTGTCTCCCGCCGGCCGCCAAAGGGCCCGAAGTACCGGGCCCCGTCCTCCTCCGCCCGGCTCACCAGGGAAAACCGGGGGTACTCCACCCCCTTTTCCAGGCGCACAAAGGGGTAGCCCTTGTCGTCCTTTAGGAGGATGTTGTACCGGGGCATGTGGCGCTTGATGAGGGAGTTTTCCAGCACCAGCGCCTCAAACTCCGACCGCACCAGAATGGTGTCGAACCGATCCACCTGGGACACCATCATTTTTGTTTTGCTGTTGTGGGAGGCGGTGTCCTGGAAATACTGGCTCACCCGGTTTTTCAGCTTCTTGGCCTTGCCCACATAAATAACCTGCCCGCCGCTGTCCATCATCAGATAGACCCCCGGCGCCAGCGGCAGATCATTGGCCTTTTCCCGCAGCTCATCCTTCGTCATTCCGCGCCCTCCTTCCCGGCAAAGATCGTATCGTGTCCCTTAGTATACCACGCGCCGCCTCCCGGAGCAAGGGCGTCTCACTCCCTCACAGGGAATGCAGATACACCTCCAAAAGCCGCAGAGCCGTCTCCTGCTGCGCCGGGCTGCAGCGATCCAGTTGCCGTAAAAGCTCCTCCTGCTGCAGAGCCGTTGAGGCGCGCTCCTCCGTCAAAATATCGTCCGGGGAGACGGCCAAGGTCTGGCATATCCGCAGAAAAGTCTCAATCCGCATATTCACCCCGCCCCGCTCGATGTCGGCGTAGGTGCGGTCAGAGAGCCCGGCCCGCTCGGCTACCTCCGCCTGGGTCATCCCCAGCCGCTTCCGGGCCGCCAGCAGTCGGTTTCCAATTGTCATCATGTCAAATAACAGCATCATTCTTCCACTCCTGCATCATATATAGGAATTTTACCTCCTATATTCCTTGACAAGTAGGAGGAAAAGGTGTATTTTATAGGAAGAAAAGTTCCTATATGGTGGAAGAAAGGGTGGGAATATGATTAGCAAGTCGACCAGAGTCATCTGCGCCAATTGCGAATACTGGGGCGGGCAACGCAGCCTCGGCCCCAAAGGCAATGCCGGGCAGATGCAGACCCGATACGAACGATACGGCAACTGCCTGTGCCGGGAAAGCCGCTTCATAGATGTCCAGCGTAAATGCGACCAAAGATGCAAAAACTTCCGCCAGTGGGCGGTGACCTGCCAAAAGCCATGAGAAGAGGAAAACGGGCCGCCGCACGCCGCCGCTGGCCCTTGGTTTTGCTGCTGGCGGCCTTGGCCATGCTGGCCGCGCTGTTTTTTCTGCGGAGCTGCGCCCCGAAGCCGCCTGCCCTGGCTGAGGAGGACAGCCCCGCGCAGATCGCCATTCCCGGCTACGAGGCGCTTACCCTGCAGGCCGGGGCCAAAAAGCAGTCCCTCCGCCTGCCCAACCCTGCAGAAAACGACTGCTATTTTCAGATTTCCCTGTACCTGGCGGATGATACCCTCCTTTGGCAGTCGGACCTCATAAAGCCCGGCAAAACCTCCGCCCCTATCATCCTCTCCCGGCCCCTAGACCCGGGCACCTACCCCGGGGCCACCCTGCGCTACGCCTGCTTCCGCCTGGACCGGGAGAAAACGCCCCTCAACGGCGCCGAAACGAAATTGACCCTCTGGGTTCAATAAAAAATGAAAAGGAGAAATAACCATGAAAAAGCTCACCACCCTGGTGCTGGCCCTGGCCCTGGCCTTGGCCGCCTCCCTGGCCGTCCCGGCCTTCGCCGCCAACACCACTACCCTCACCACCACCGTCCCCGCCGCCACCTATACTCTGAACATCCCGGCGGACCAGGAGATTCCTTACGGCGCGATCAGCACCAACATCGGCAGCATCAGTGTAACCGATGGCGTAGGTTTTGCCAGCGGGAAAAACCTCAAAGTCACTCTGACTTATGATGCCTTTACATCGAAAGATGCTGATACAACGATTCCGTTTTTAATTCAATTAGGATGGGCGGTTAACGGCAGCACTTCTTATGCTGATATAAACTCCAATGATTCTATAATTTTTAAGGGAAAAGACACAGGGGACATTTCGGAATTTACTGAAGTTTGTAGCAAAACAGGTTCACAGTATTATGATGCTGATCGTACCTTAGTGACCATCTCCAGCACCGACTGGGGCAAGGCCCTGGCCGGCGACTATTCTGCCACCATCACCTTCACCGCCGAAGTGGTCTCCGGCTGAGGCGAAAGGCGGCCTGCATGAACAAGAAAACGGCCTCCCTGCTGCTGACCCTGCTGGCGGCTGTTTTGCTGGCCCTGCCGGGCCGGTCCTGGGCGGCGGACACCACTCTCACTGCCCAGGTGCCCTCCACCCACACCCTGACCCTGGCCCTGGATGCGGGCGTCCGGGTGACGGTGGACGGTGTATCCTATAAAAACGGAGACTGTATCACCGTTCCCCGGCACCAAAGCCCCACCTTGACCCTCCGTCTCCCGGCGGGGACCGTCCTAAAGCGGGCCGACTACAACGGTCAGGATGTGACCCGGGCCCTGCAAGGGGGAAGTTACCGGTTGCCGCCCATGGAGTCAGACGGCCTGCTGACGGTGACGCTCCAGACCGCCACCGCCCAGCCCGCCACAGGTGACAGCGGCGCAGTCCCTTATGCTCTGTGCGCCGCCCTGGCCGCCGTAGCCTTCCCGGCCCTGGTCCGCAGCCGCAAAAAACACCTATAAAAAATGCACGGAAAGGAAACTCTTTCCGTGCATTTTTCATCGTGTCAAAAACCTTTTGGCAGAAAAAACGAAGTTTTTTCGCCAGGTTTTTCAGTTCAGCCCCTCCGCATTCACCGCGAACAGTGTCTCGATCCTTGCCCGCAGCGGCCCGCTCTCGGGCCTTTCCAGCGTGGGATCGTCCGCCATCCAGGCCTTGGCCGCCTGTTGGGCTTCGCCCAATAGCTCCATGTCGCAGCTGAGGTCCGCAATTTTCAGCGCCGGCAGTCCGTGCTGCCGCTGGCCGAAGAAATCACCGGGCCCGCGGATGGCCAGGTCCTCCCGGGAAATTTCAAACCCGTCGTTGGTCCGCGTCATCACCTTCAGCCGCCGCTTCGTCTCCTCCGTGGGGTGCTCTGACAGCAGGATGCAGTAGCTTTTCGCCTGTCCCCGGCCCACCCGGCCCCGGAGCTGGTGCAGCTGCGATAGGCCGAAGCGCTCGGCGTTCTCCACCACCATGCAGGTGGCGTTGGGCACATCCACGCCCACCTCCACCACCGTGGTGGACACCAGAATGTCCCCGTTTCCGGCGGCAAAGTCCTCCATGACCTTTTCCTTTTCCTTGGGCTTCATCTTTCCGTGGAGCAGGCAGACCCGCAGATCCGGGAATACTGTTTCACGCAGAGTTTTGGCGTAGGCCGCGGCGGCCTTCCGCTCGTCGGGCAGCTGGTCCTCCTGGCCCACCAGCGGGCACACGATGAACACCTGGTGCCCTGCTTCTACCTGCTTGCGGATGAATTTGTTCACCCGCTGCCGGTAGCTCTCGTCCACGGCGAAGGTGTCCACCTTCTGCCGCCCCGGGGGCAGCTCGTTCATCACCGATACATCCAGGTCGCCATAGATGATCAGCGCCAGGGTCCGTGGAATAGGCGTGGCGGACAGCACCAGCATATGGGGATTTTCTGCCTTCTGCCCCAGGGCCGCCCGCTGGTTCACGCCGAAGCGGTGCTGCTCGTCGGTGATGACCAGCCCCAGCCGGGCGTAAGCCACATCCCCCGTCAGCAGCGCGTGGGTGCCGATGCACAGGTCAATGGCCCCCAGGGCCAGATTTTCCAATATCTCCCGCCGCTCCTTTGCTTTCGTGGACCCCGTGAGCAGGGCGCACCGCAGCCCGAATTTTTCAAACAGCGGCGCCAGGTTTTCATAGTGCTGCCGGGCCAGAATTTCCGTGGGTGCCATCAGAGCCGACTGCCACCCGCTCCGGGCGGCGAACCAGATGCATCCCGCCGCCACCATGGTCTTGCCGCTGCCCACGTCTCCCTGGCACAGCCGGTTCATGGGCCGGCCGGAGGTCATGTCCGTCACCGCCTCCGCTATGGCCCGCCGCTGGGCGTTCGTGGGAGAGAAGGGGAGGGCCTCATAAAACTCCTCCATGTCCGCCGCCCCGCAGGCAGGCCCCGCCACATCCACCCGCCGGGAGCGGAGCATCTGCAGCCCGCAGGACAGGAGAAACAGCTCCTCAAACACCAGCCGCCGCCTTGCCAGGTCCAGGGCCTGGGCGTCCGCCGGAAAATGGATGTTTTCGTAAGCATACCCGCTGTGGCAGAGACTGTGCGCCTGCCGCACCGCGTCCGGCAGGCAGTCCGCCAGCAGATGGCGGCATTCGGCCAGTCCCTGGCCCACGGCCTTATACAGCAGATATTGGCTCACCCCGGCGGTGAGGGGATAAATGGGCACGATGTGCCCCGTGAGCACCTGCCGCCCCTCGGATTCCACAATGGGATTTGTCATCCGCCGGGTCAGCAGATTCCCCTCCACCTTGCCGCAGAAAATGTAGGTCTCCCCCCGGTGCAGGCTGTTTTTCCGGTATTCCTGGTTGAAAAAGGTCAGGTCCAGGGCCCCGCTCTCGTCCACGGCCCGGGCCTTCACCACCGTGCGCCCGCCGGAAATGCGGCTGGCCACAGGGTCCTGGGCGATCATGGCCCGGACGCACACCGTCTCCCCAATCTCCAGTTCCCGGATGGACCGGGTCATGGTGCGGTCCTCATACCGCCGGGGGAAATAGCCGATGAGGTCCTGGAGCGTAGTGATCCCCAGCTTGGCCAATGCCTTGGCCCGGGTCTCGCCGATGCCCTTTATATAGCGCACATCTGTCTGCAGATCAGCCATGCCGCCACCTCATTTCATGTCCTCCTCCGCCCAGTCCGACAGGGCCTCCAGTATCGGCAGCAGCGTCCGGCACCGCTCCGTGGGGCGGTACTCCACCCGCACCGGCACCTCCAAAAACTCCTGCCGCTCAATGAGCCCGTCCCGCTCCAGTTCCTTGAGAGCCGATGACAGCACCGTGTTGCTCACCCCATCCAGCTTGCCCCGCAGGGCGTTGTAGCGGATGGACCCGGCGTTGCACACGGCGCACAGGATCTGCACCTTCCACTTGCCGCCGATGAGCAGCATGGCGTGGTGCAGGGGACATTTTTCCATGCAGGGGCACTCATAGTGGGCCATAGGTAAGCTCCTCCTTACTTACACAGGATAATCTGCGTTCTTGCAATTTTCCCGAAATGCTCTATACTGATTATACCAAGTAAGAAAAGAGGAGTAAATAGGAAATTATGAACATCTATCTCCAGGGCCTCACCATGGGCCTTGCGTATGTGGCCCCCATCGGCCTGCAAAATCTGTTCGTCATCAAC
>CAMBKF010000046.1 GCA_945868085.1 uncultured Oscillibacter sp. | reverse complement strand
CATTCCCTCCCCGGAGGGCAACGCCGCCATCCGCATGATGGCGGCTAATGAGGGCCTTTTCCTGGATCCCGTATATACCGGTAAGGCCTTTGCCGGCTTAATCAAACTCGCCCGGGAAGGGAAGTTCAAGTCTGATGATAACGTGTTGTACCTATATTCCGGCGGTGCTGGAGGGCTGTTCGCCATCGACGTGGACCTGGGCTGAAATATGAGTCTGCGCATGCGCTGAAAATGATAAACCGCCCGCTATGCAGCGCATCTGCATAGCGGGCGTCCATAAATAAAAAGGTCAGGGCCTTCATGGCCCTGACCTTTTTTACTATTTTACTGAAGCAGCAGCAGGCTGAACACCAGAGTGAACAGAGCCACCGTTTCGATAATACCGATGACGATGAAGTAGTTGGCCGTGCCCTTTCCGGTTTCGCCCAGAGCGTCTGCGGAGGCCGCGGCGACCTTGCCCTGGAAGAAGGCGGACAGACCGATGGCCAGGCCGGCGAAGATGCCGGTGAACATGGCCAGCAGGGAGTCACAGCCGCCCTCTACGGCGCTGCGGATGAAGTTCATCAGCAGGAAGCCATAGATGGTCTGGGTCAGGGGAGCGCCGGAGAAAGCCACCATAATGAAGGGGGCGGGTTTGCCGTTGGCGTAGCACTTTTTCCACGCGCCGACAGAAGCCTGTGCGGCAAAGCCGGAACCGAATGCAGAGCCCATGGCGGACAGGCCCAGAGCGCACGCCATACCAATAAATGCGATATTCATAATTAATCTCCTATCCGTTTATTTTTTTATTTTGTCGCCCTTTTTGAAGGGATCGTATGCGATACCGGCCCATTCCATGCCCAACTGACCGGAGAACTCCAGCAGATTCAGCCGGACGCCGTGGACCACTACGGAGAGCAGGCCCATGACAATGTTCAGCCCGTGGCCGATGAGCAGGATCAGCACCGCGGCCACCACCAGGGGGCCCTTGAAGCCGAAGGCCATGTTGTTGAAGCTCTGAGCGATGGCCAGGGATGCCATGCCCACGGCAAACAGGCGGATATAGCTCATGATATTGCCGAAAGCGCTGATGGTATTGAGAAACACCGTGAACGCATCGCCGAGCCCCGCCTTGAGGCCCTGGGCGAAGGTCTTATCCGGCGCCATGCCGCCGAAGAACACCACCAGCAGGAAGCCGGCGATGACCACGCAGGCCACAGGCATCAGATTCACCTCCTGGCCGATGACCAGGTACAGCACCACGAAGTACAGCGCGTCAATGGCGGCCAGCCAGCCCAGATCGGCCACCCAGCTCAGATCCTTCTCCTTCAGCTTGCGGCGGATGTTCATGACGCAGGCCAGAGACAGCTGCACCGTGCCCAGAATGAAGCAGAACTTCATGATGGTGTTCTGTTGGGTGGTGGTGGATACATCGAAGTACGCCGGGTAGTTGGCAAAGGTGGGGATCACAAGACTTCGCAGCAGCGGCACATCCATAGCCTGCTCCAGACCGAACCAGGTACCTGTGAGCGCGCCCCATATAACGGTGGCAATGGACAGCACCCACAGCAGCTGTACGGCGTTGGATTTTTTCTTGCCCTTCAGGGTCAGGACCAGGGCCAGCAGCAGGAACAGGCAGCCGTACCCCGCGTCGCCGATGATCATGGCGAAGAACAATGTGAAAAAGCCCAGGAACCAAAAAGAAATGTCGTACTCCCGGTAGCCGGGAACGGTGCCCAGAATGTCAAACACAGGGATCATCAGCTTGGTCACCTTATTGTATTTGACCTTGGTGGGGACCTTGTCATCATCCGCATCCGGGTCCTCCAGGGCCCATGCCCAGTGGGCCTGGGCGGCGGCCGTCTTGAAGTCCTCTACCTGGGCGGCGGGCAGATAGCCCCGCAGCCACACCAGGCCGTCCTGGCTCTGGGAGGTGTTGCTGACGGCGGAATATTCGGCGTCATTCTGCGTTTTGAGCATCTGCGCATGGATGCTGGGCAGGTGGGAAGCCGCCTGGCGAAGGGTGACTTCGCAGTCCGCAAGTCCCTGGGCGCAGCGCTGCTGCTCCTGCTCCAGCTCCTCCAGGCCCTTGTCGGGAATAGAGAACTCCGTGGCGGAATATTCGCCGGGCAGAGGAGAAAGGGTGGCAAAGGTCTGCATCTTGCCCACTGGGGACAGGCGGATGACCTGTACATCCGGATCGGCCAGCAGAGCGGTCATGGTCTTCTTGTCCGTGCGGTAAATGTGGATGTCCCAGCCTGCGTCCTTGAGGGAACGCACCTCAGCCGGGGAGAACCGACCCCACTCGGCCAGCCTTTCCGCGGCGGCATGAGCGGCGGTCTGCTCCTCCTGCAGCGCTTTTTTGCGTTCCATGCAGGCGGATAGCTCGGAGAAAAAGACCTCGAATTCATCATCGGACAGGGGCACCTTCTCCGGGGGAACATCGCCGTACTCCTGCAGCACGGTGACCATCCGGGACAGATCCGCAAAGCGCTGGAGGTGCTGCTGATCCGCAGCGGCCTTTTCGGAGAAATGGACGATGCCCAGCTGCTGCAGACGGTCCAGCAGAGCGGTCTTTTCGGCCGCGGTGGTCAAAATGTGGACCACCTTCATTTTTTCGATCATTGGCCCACCTCCTGCAGCTTTTTCTTGGCGATCTTGCCCCGCACCACGGCGGAGGTCTGCTGATCGCCCAGGTAGATGCCGATGACGCGGATGTTTTCCTTGGCCTCGGGGATCTTCACTTTTTCAAACAGGTTTACCCGCTGAGCCGTGGAGCGCAGCTCCTTTTCCAGCAGCTCCACCTGGCGGCGGAGGGTCTTGGCCAGGGCGTCCAGCCGGGCGATCTCCCGCAGGCGGACGGCGGCGGTATCGACCCAGAGAGGATAGTCCGCCACGTCGTACCGGATCTCCTCAAAGCGCAGATCCCGGAACACCGGCACGGTAACACCGGCGATGTTCTCCTGGCCGCATTCCACATGGCTGGGGCGGATGAGAGACTGGAGCTGCTTGCCCTCGGGAAAGCTCTCGTTTTCCGCGAAGACGGCCACCCAGTCATCCAGCCCGTCCACGGCGGCCCGGCGCTGCTGCTCCACCTCCTCCAGCTGGGCGGTGACATGCATCACCACGGACTGGAGCTGCTGCTTCTTCAGCTGCAGGGTGGGCAGGTAACGCTGAAACTGCTTCAGGCGATCCTTCTGCACCTTCAGTTCGTTTTTTGTGAGTTTAACAGCCATAGGCGCCTCCTCACTCCTGGGCGGAGGGCTTGGGCCATCTCTCCTGAATGAGGCTGGTTTTCAGACCCGTTTCATTGGGCTCAAAGCACTCGGCCAGGATCTCCCAGCCCAGATCCAGCGCCTCCTCCAGGGGGATGTTCACGCTCAGATCCATCAGCTTTGTCTCAAACAGATGGCCGTACTTCAGGAGCTTTTCATCCCACTCGGACATGGCAAAGCCCATGGACTTCTTCTCCAAGCTCTCCTTATAGGCGCTGTACAGGCGGATCATGCCGTCCATGAGAGCCCGGTGGTCGCTGCGGGTCTTGCCGTTGACGTTCTGCTTCAGACGGGACAGGGAGCCAAAGGGCTCGATGTGGCCGTTTTTCAGATAGTACTGGCCCTCGGTGATATAGCCGGTGTTATCGGGGACGGGGTGGGTCACGTCGTCGCCGGGCATGGTGGTCACGCCCAGGATGGTGATGGAGCCGGCGTCCTCAAAGTCAACAGCCTTTTCATAGCGGGCGGCCAGGCAGCTGTAAAGGTCGCCCGGATAGCCGCGGTTAGACGGCACCTGTTCCATGGTGATGGCCATTTCCTTCTGCGCATCGGCATAGTTGGTCATATCGGTCAGCAGGACCAGCACCCGCTTGCCGTCCAGCGCGAACTGCTCGGCCACGGCCAGGGCCAGGTCCGGCACCAGGGTACACTCCACCGTGGGGTCGGAGGCGGTGTGGATGAACATCACCGTGCGGCCCATGGCGCCGCTCTTTTCCAGGGTATCCCGGAAGAACAGATAGTCATCGTACTTCAGGCCCATGCCGCCCAGAACGATCACATCCACCTGCGCCTGCATGGCGATGCGGGAGAGCAGCTGGTTGTACGGCTCGCCGGACACGGAGAAGATGGGCAGCTTCTGGCTCTCCACCAAGGTGTTGAACACATCGATCATGGGGATACCGGTGCGGATCATCTTGTTGGGAACGGTACGCTTGGACGGGTTCACGGACGGACCGCCGATGGGGATCATATTCTCCGTCAGGGCGGGACCGTTATCACGGGGCACGCCGGCGCCGTCAAAGATGCGGCCCAGCAGGTGGTCCGAGAAGGACACCATCATAGGCCGGCCCAAAAAGCGGACCGGGTCCGTAGTGCTGACGCCCTGGGTGCCGCTGAAGACCTGGAGCGTTACCATGTCCTTATTCAGCTTGATCACGTTGGCATAGCTTTTGCCCACCAGGGCCAGGTCACCCAGACGGACGCCGGAGGCCCGGACGGTGACCACGTTGCCCACGATGGATTCGATTTTCGTATAAACTTTCTGCATATTGCTTCCCTCCTCAGCCCTGGACCTTGCTCAGGTAAAAGTCCTTCAGCTTCTTTTCCTGGGCCTCGAACTCCGGCGAGCGGAACTGGGTGTTGTGCCAGTCCAGGAACTCCTGCCGGACCTGATTGAAGAAGGCACGGATCTCTTTCTTGTCCTCCAGGACAAAGTCCCGGGTCAGCACATCGTAGAGTATATCAAACTCGTACACCTGGCGATCGGGATCGCAGGCGGCGTCGATGGGATCGAAGGAGTTCTGCTGCAGATAGACCGCGTCCAGCAGCTCGCCCTTTTGGTAAATGATGTAGTCCTCGGCGGAGGTGCCCTCCTCACCGATGACCTTCATCATCTGGTTGATCTCGTTGCTGCGCTTGAGAATGGACCGGGCCTGCTCTACCCGCTCCATGTCTACCACGCCCTTGTACTTGGACCAGGAATCAATGGGGTGGATGGCGGGGTATTTGCGGGCATCGGACCGCTCGCGGGACAGGCCGTGGAACGCGCCCACCACCTTCAGCGTGGCCTGGGTCACAGGCTCCTCAAAGTTACCGCCGGCCGGGGAGACGGTGCCGCCGATGGTCACGGAGGCGATCTCGCCGCTCTTGAGGCGGACCTTGCCGGCACGCTCGTAGAAGGAGGCGATGACGGACTCCAGATAAGCGGGGAAGGCTTCCTCGCCGGGGATCTCCTCCAGACGGCCACTCATTTCACGCATAGCCTGGGCCCAGCGGCTGGTAGAGTCTGCCAGCAGCAGCACGTCCAGGCCCATCTGCCGGTAATATTCCGCCATGGTCACGGCGGTGTACACCGACGCCTCACGGGCGGCCACAGGCATGGAGGAGGTATTGCAGATAATAATGGTGCGCTCCATGAGGGAGCGGCCGGTGCGGGGGTCAACCAGCTCCGGGAACTCCGTCAGCACCTCCACCACCTCACCGGCACGCTCGCCGCAGGCGGCCACGATGACGATGTCCACGTCGGCGTTCTTGGCCTCCATGTGCTGCAGCACGGTCTTGCCGGCGCCGAAGGGGCCGGGCACGCAGAAGGTGCCGCCCTTGGCCACAGGCAGGAAGGTATCGATGGAGCGGATCTTGGTCACCAGTGTCTCATCGGGGCGCAGGCGCTCCTCATAGCAGCGGATGGGCTGCTTCACGGGCCAGGAGAAGACCATGGTCAGCTCCCGCTGCTCGCCCTTTTCGTTTTCCAGCACCGCCATGGTGTCACGCACGTTGTATACGCCCTTTTCCCGGACGGATTTGACTGTCCACTCGTCTGTCAGGTCAAAGGGGACCATGATCAGATGGGTAAACAGGCCTTCCGGCACGCTGCCGATGGCATCGCCTGCGGTGACCACATCACCGGGGGCAACCCGGGGAGTGAACTCCCAGTCCCGGTTGGGGATGGGATCCAGGTACACGCCGCGCTCCAGGAAGAAGCCGCATTTTTCCGCCAGCTTGGGCAGGGGATTCTGCAGGCCATCGAACACCTGGGTCAGCAGGCCCGGCCCCAGCTCCACGCTCATGAGCTGGCCGGAGAGCTCTACCTTGTCGCCCACCTGGATGCCGTTTGTCATTTCATAGATCTGCATGCTGGCCGTGTCGCCGTTTATGCGGATGACCTCGCCCTTGAGCCGTTCGTCACCCACCAGGACATAGCCCACTTCGTTTTTTCGCACGAAGCCGGAAAAGCTGGCCGATACCAGGTTCCCGTTCACTCCGGTCACAAATCCTGTTACTTTGTCCATATTGATTCTCCTGTTTTGTTATAGGCTGGAAATCTGCTGCCGGATGCTGTCCATCAGCCCGTCGAAGGCCCGCTTGCCCCGGTCATACCGGAAGGTGCGCTGGCGCTCCAGAAGCTGCAGCTTCATGGCGTAGCCATAAAGGGCATGCTCGTCAAAATTGTGCAGGCCGATCATATCATCCAGACGGCGAAATTCCAGGTCCAGTAATAGACGCTCACCCTCCAGGGGATTTTCCGCATTTACTGCCGCCGTCACCACCTGCACGATGCCCGAGTCCCGATCGGAGGGGACAGGGCAGGTCCGGCCCAGCTTCACACTGCGCTGATAGGTCAGCTCCCGGGAGAGAGCCCGGTAGAATTCCCCCCAGCTGGACAGCAGCGGCCCCTTGTCAGAGCGCACTGTCAGCTCCTCCAGGGTCTTATACACCCCTTCGCTCACCGCGGACCTGCATTGAGAGAGAAACGCGGCATAGTCCATGGGCGGCTCACCCTGGGTGCGGAGCATGGGCAGACTGGAGATGAGATAATAGTAGGAAGCCATGCGGCACCTCCTTACAGGCGAGTATCCCGGAAGAAGGGCATGAGCATTTCCGCGATTTCCTCATCGGAGCAGTCGAAATAACCGGAGCCGTCCTTGGCAGCCAGACGGAAGCCGGCGCCCACCTTCTTGGAGGGGCGGATCTCCAGGCCGTTTTTCAGCTCCTGGGCAAGCTCCTGACGGATGGCATCCGTCACCTGGCCTACCTCTACCGTATAGGCGGAGACATCCTCACCCTGCAAAGCGGCACGAATGAGGGTGGCCAGGGTCTGCTGATCCAGTGCCTTGCACACATCGGCAGCCAGGATCTTCTCGAATTCCTTTTGGATCTCCTGGCGGAAAGCCAGCACGGCGTCGCGCTTGGCCTGCTCGGCGCTGAGACGGGCGCTGTTTTTGAACACGTCGATCTCGGCGTTTGCATCCTGGCGCAGCTTTTCAGCCTCGGCCTTTGCCTGGGCAACGATGGAATCCGCTTGCTCCTTGGCCTGGGCTACAATAGCGGCAGCTTCCTTATTGGCGCTGTCGATGCCATCCTTTTTGATGGATGAAACGAGGTCCTGAATTTGAAGTTCCATTGTGATCACCTTCTTGATTATGTTTTTGTGCATGTGCCTGTATTATAAGACTATTGTGCACAGGTTGCAAGTGTTTTTGACGCATGAGTCATTGAAAATGCTAATGAAAAGGACGCGTGGGAATAAAGATAAACCACCGATTCCCGTGAGAGAATCGGTGGTTTGTATAGAAAGGAGAAAAGTGTCTTTATGCCGCGGATGCGGTTTGCTTTTTACCCGAGATGTACTGGAACACGACAATGGCGCCTACCACAGCGAGACCGATCAGGTCAGAGGCCAGACCGGGGATCATCATGCTCAGACCACCTGCCACAAGGGCAAAACGCAGCACCATGGGGATCTTGCGGAACAGGTGGCCGTTGAGAGCCGCTGCAATGCCGAACAGGCCCAGCAGGGCGGTGATGGAAATGAGCAGTACGTCATACCACTCCACATTGCCGACAAAGAGCATGCTGGGGTTGTATGCAAATATGTACGGCACGATAAAGGCGGCTATAGCCAGCTTTGTGGCGTTGATACCGGTCTTCATGGGGTTGGACTTGGCAATGGCGGAGCCGGCATAGGCAGCCAGGGCCACGGGAGGCGTGATGTCCGCCACGATGCCGAAGTAGAACACAAAGAAATGGGCGGCGACAACGGGGAAGCCCAACTGGATCAGAATGGGAGCGCAGGTGGAGGCCATGATGCAGTAGTTGGCGGTGGTAGGCACACCCATGCCCAGCACGATGCAGCAGATCATGGTCAGAACCAGGCCGATGATGGTGGCATTGCCGGCCAGAGATACGATGGCGTTGATGAGGATGGAGGCAAGACCTGTTACGGTGATGCATCCGGCGATCATACCGGCCATGGCGCAGGCCACAGCCACGGTGATGGCGCCCTTGGCACCGGCGGCGAGAGCATCAACGGCGGACAGAAGGGAGGTTTTCACAGTCTCCCACAGGATCTTGCCAAAGCTTTGGCCCTTCATCCCCCGGATGTTGGTGGCCAGCAGATGGATGAACCCGATGACAAAGGAAGCCAGGATGGAATAGGCGGCGGAGGTAGCCATGGTCTTTGCGCCGGAGGACACCAGCCACACCAGCAGCACCAGCGGCAGGATCAGATAAATATTTCTGAGCAGGTAGCCCCACTTGGGCAGCTCCGTGCGAGGAATACCCTTCAGGCCCAGGCGCTTTGCCTCCAGATGGACGGCAATGAAAATGCCGGAGAAGTACAGAACAGCGGGAAGGATAGCCTTCACGGCAACCTGCGCATAGGGCAGATCCATGTATTCCGCCATCAGGAAGGCGGCAGCGCCCATGATGGGCGGCATGATCTGTCCGCCGGTGGAGGCGGCCGCTTCCACCGCGCCGGCAAACTCGGGCTTGTAGCCGGTCTTCTTCATCATGGGGATGGTCACGGAGCCGGTAGTCACGGTGTTGCCCACGGAGGAGCCGGACACCATGCCGCACAGGGCGGAGGAAATGACGGCCACCTTGGCGGGACCGCCGCTGGACCAGCCGGCCACGCGGTTTGCAAAGTCAATGAAGAAGCTGGCGATACCGGTGCGCTCCAGGAACGCGCCGAAGACGATGAACAGAACGATGTAAGTGAAGCACACATTGATGGGTGTGCCGATGACGCCGGAGGTGGTGTAGAACAGCTTATACACCACGTTCTTCAGGGCGTTATAGAAGCTGGGGTTGTAGCTGAGCTGGTTATAGAAGGTGTAGATCAGCAGAGCGCCTACCACGCACAGAATGGGGATGCCCACGCAGCGGCGGCACAGCTCCACCAGCACCAAAATACCGATGACGCCGATGATCACATGGATGGGCTCAATGCGGGTGGCCAACTGGATAAGAGGCAGTGCATTGAAGGCAAAGTAGAAGAAGCAGCCTGCGCCCACCACCATCAGCACAATGTCGTACCAAGGCAGGGAATTGACCTTCACATGGCCCTTATTGGCCGGGTAGGTCAAAAAGCCCAGGATAATGATGCAGCCCACAAACAGGGTCAGGCGCACCTCGGGCAGGGCGGTGGAAAACAGGGTCATACACAGGCAATACAGGGAGAAAATCGTCATGATCACCGTGATGATGATCTTGGGTACGCCCTCCCATATGCGGGTGGCGGACTCACGGTCATACTTGCGCATGACCTCGTCCAGATCGGTCTCCATATCGCTGCTGCTGTCAGCGGCGGGAGCGGTATCCACTGCGGGAGCCGTCTGGTCCTTTTTCTTAAAGATGCTCAAGGGGAGCGTCCTCCTTTTTTGTTATAGACAGTGAGGACTACGGCGGATTGTCTCCGCCGTAGTCATTTCACTTGCGTTTTTCGTTAAGAATCCGAACAGAATTACTTGCCGGCCACGGTGATGTTGTGCTCAGCAAAGTACTCCACAGCACCGGCGTGATAGGGCACGGAGGTGATGGAGGCGGCATAGTCCAGGTTCAGCTCGCCGTACTTGGCGTGGCTGCTGACCAGGCTGGAGGCGTTGTCAAAGATGTCGGCGCACAGGGCCTTGATGGCTTCGGCGGGCACATCGTCACGGGCCAGGATCACAGCGCCCACGGCCACAGTGTTGGTGTCGGAATCCAGGCCGTACACATCAGCTTTGATGGTGCACTTGGAGTAGTAGGGGGAGGACTTGAGCAGAGCGTCGATGTGCTCGTCATCCAGGGAAACCAGGGAAACGGGCTTGGTGGTGGACAGGTCCACGATAGCGGTGGTGGGAGCACCGGCCACGATGAAGGCGGCGTCGATTTTGCCGTCCTTCAGAGCGTCGGCGCTGTCGCCGAAGGACTGATAGGTGGCGTTGATCTTGGTGAACTTGCCGTCGGCGTCCAGATCACCGATGCCATAAGCGCTCAGAATGTCCACGGCGTTGAAGTACACACCGGAACCGGCGGCACCCACGGAGACGTTCTTACCGGCCAGGTCGGCCACGGTCTTGATGCTGGGATCCACGGTGACGATCTGCACCTGCTCGGCATAGAGGGCAGCCACGGTGGAGAAGCAGTCGACCTTCTTGTCGAAGATGTTGGTGCCGTTGTAAGCGTAAGCCATAACGTCGGACTGGCAGAAGGCCAGCTCAGCGTTGCCGGCTTCCAGCTCCTCAACGTTGGACTTGGAGCCGTTGCCCACCAGACCCACGACGTCGATGCCGGCGTTGTTGGTGGCGTGCTGGGCGATGACGCTGCCGAAGGCATAATAGGTACCGGACTCACCGCCGGTGACGAAGCGCAGCTTGGTCTTGGCGCCGCCGCTCTTGCTGCCGCAGGCGAACAGGCTCAGGGACATGACCAGAGCCAGAAGCAGTGCGAAAAACTTTTTCATAGTAATTCTCCCTTATAATTTATTTATCCTCTATCCGCATGGAGCGGATCACGCTATTGCTATTGTATCGCACTTTCTTACGTTTTGCAAGTTATAATTGCAATTTTATTATTTTTTTCTTGTGGTGGTTTTGGACAAATAAGTTGTTTTTGGACAATAATTGCAATTTAGTTAAAAATAATTCAACAAACAATAAAAATATGTAAAAAACAGGTAGATATAATTCAAAAAATACATGAAGTTTTTGCGAAAAATCTTTCAAAAATTTGCAACTGAATGAAATGAATCTTGCAAAAATGGGCGTTATTCGTTAAAGAAAAGAATAATGCACTGCCGCAATTGAAAATAGGGTATAAGTTTCCGCAGGGGATCCGGGGCTCAGACCGGAGATCCTGCCTGCGAGTGACCCGGGACGAAGACGCATTTTCTCTTGACTTCCGGCAAAAGATACAGTAAAATACCGTTATATTTCAACAGACGATGATGGAGAGCAGTACTCCCGCGCGGGATGCCAAGAGAGGAAGCGGCCGGTGTGAGCTTCCGTGACGGCGGGGAGGAAGTCGCTCCGGAGTTCTGCCGCCCAGCGAGAGCAAGCGGCAGCGGCCGGCCGCCGTTATCGGTTTTTGAGTGCGGAGGGATCCCCTCCGAACACAGGTGGTACCACGGACTGTATTTATGGTTCGCCCTGTTTTGCTTTTGCGGCAAGACGGAGCGGACCTTTTGTTTTGCCGAATTTCGGAAAAAGGAGAATTCACCATGAGAAAAGAATTGCCCAAGGTCTACGACCCCCGGGATGTGGAACCCCGGATCTATCAGATGTGGATGGACGGTGGCTGCTTCAAGGCGGAGCCGAATCCCGATAAGAAGCCGTTTTCCATCGTTATGCCGCCTCCCAACGTCACCGGCCAGCTGCACATGGGCCATGCACTGGACTGCACCTTGCAGGATATCCTCACCCGCTTCAAGCGGATGCAGGGGTATGAAGCCCTGTGGCTCCCCGGCTCTGACCATGCCGGTATCGCGACACAGATCAAGGTGGAGGAGACCCTGCGCAAGGAGGAAGGCCTCACCCGCCACGACCTGGGCCGGGAGAAATTCCTGGAGCGGGTCTGGGACTGGAAGGAAAAATACGGCAACCGCATTATCCAGCAGCAAATGAAGATGGGCTCCTCCTGCGACTGGGACCGCAACCGCTTCACCATGGACGAGGGCTGCTCCAAGGCTGTGCGGGAGACCTTCTGTGAGCTGTATGACAAGGGCCTCATTTACAAGGGCAGCCGCATCATTAACTGGTGCCCCCACTGCCTGACGGCTCTGTCCGACGCCGAGGTGGAGTACACCGACAAGCCCGGCCACCTTTGGTATGTGCGCTATCCCCTGACCGACGGCAGCGGCGACATTGTCATCGCCACCACCCGGCCCGAGACCATGATGGGCGATACGGGCGTGGCCGTGAACCCGGAGGACGAGAAGTTCAAGCACCTCATCGGCAAGACCTGCATCCTGCCAATTATGAATCGGGAGATCCCCATTGTGGGCGACGAATACTGCGAGATCGGCTTCGGTACCGGCGCCGTGAAGATGACCCCCGCCCACGATCCCAACGACTTTGAGGTGGGCCTGCGCCACAACCTGGAGGTCATCCGGGTCATCGCTGACGACGGCACCATCAACGAAAACGGCGGCCCCTACGCGGGCATGGACCGCTACGAGTGCCGCAAGGCCATTGTGAAGGACCTGGAGGAGCAGGGCTATCTCATTAAGACCGAGCCCTACTCCCACAACGTGGGCACCTGCTATCGCTGCCACAACGATGTGGAGCCCTTGATCTCCGCCCAGTGGTTCGTGAAGATGGCACCCCTGGCCAAGGAGGCCATCCGCGTGGTGGAGGACGGCACCATCAAGTTCGTGCCCGAGCGGTTCACCAAGACCTATATCAACTGGATGGAAAACGTCCATGACTGGTGCATTTCCCGCCAGCTTTGGTGGGGCCATCAGATCCCCGCCTGGTACTGCGATGACTGCGGTCACATCAATGTGAGCCGCCAGGATCCCGCCAAGTGCGAGAAGTGCGGCGGCACCCATCTGACCCGGGACGAGGACGTGCTGGATACTTGGTTCTCCTCGGCGCTGTGGCCGTTTTCCACCCTGGGCTGGCCCAATACGGAGTCGGCCGACCTGAAGTATTGGTACCCCACCTCCGTCATGGTCACCGGCTACGACATTATTTTCTTCTGGGTGGCCCGGATGATCTTCTCCGGCATGGAGCAGATGAAGAAGGAGCCCTTCAAGACCGTGTTCATCCACGGCCTGGTCCGGGACGATAAGGGCCGCAAGATGTCCAAGTCCCTGGGCAACGGCATCGATCCCCTGGAGATGGCGGAGCAGTACGGCGCCGACGCCCTGCGCTTCAACCTCATCACCGGCAACAGCCCCGGCAACGACA
>CAMBKF010000045.1 GCA_945868085.1 uncultured Oscillibacter sp. | reverse complement strand
GCAACAACAAGATGTTCTACTTCCCCATGTTCTTCATGCTGATCGTGACCCTGACTTCTCTGGGCTTCACCATCAAGGCGCAGATCGCTGGTATCGCTGCCGGCGGCGAAGGCGTGGTGTGGTTCTACATCCGCGGCATCATCGGCGTACTGCTGGTGATCCTGGCCATCGACCTGGTGATCGAGGGCATCAAGGCTCTGTCTGCTCAGAAGAAGCAGAAGGCTACTGCCTGATCGGTTTATTCCATTTCTTTCCATACTCCTCAAATTGCAAAGCGGGACAGCCCCTGGTTGTCCCGCTTTGTCGTATCTATCCGGCACACTGCGGCCGCATTGGTTCTCCCCGGGCCTGCACCTGCGGAGGTCTTGTACCGTTTTTCCATTCAATTTGATTTGCTGCAAAAAAACAGTTGACAAAGTCGGTTAGATGTGTTAAACTCACATCAGTTAGAGGTGATTAACCCCTGCATTTCCCTTGTATATCTGCAAGGAAGCGGCACAACCTGTCCACAAAGGAGGGGAACCGGAATGTCTGATGAAATGATCGTCCGCCAGTGCGCACCCACCCTGGCAGGCATCAAAACGGGCAGTCTGTTTCCCTGCCCCTATGAATCCCGCGCGCAGCTCATGGACGAGATCCGGGCCATGAACCGCATGCTGGTGCCCAAGGGGCTGTGCATGCTCCCTGTCCGCTGTGAGGGCGGCAGCGCACTGCTGTATGTGTACCGGCCCGGCAGGCTGCAGCAGGATCTGCAGGATGACCTGGCCCAGCGGCTCTTGCAAAAAGCAGGGTATTCCCAGGGCGGCAGCGCCCTGTGCGTGTCCCAGCTGGTGCAGCGGCTGCGGCGGCAGGAGGATTTTCCTCACGAGGTAGGGCTGTTTCTCAGCTACCCGCCGGAAGATGTGGCGGGCTTCATCGCCAACAACGCCCGCCGGTGCAAATGCGCCGGCCTGTGGAAGGTCTACGGGGATGAAAAAAGAGCCCGCAGAATGTTTCACGCCTTTAAAGCCTGTACGGCAGACTACTGCCGCCATCTGCGCTCCGGGCGGCCCCTGGAGGAGCTTGTGGTGGCTGTCTGAATAAAATCACGGAAAGGAGTTTTTCCCATGCTGCAATGGCTGTCTTCCAACCTATCCACCATTGTCATTTCCCTTCTCTTACTTGCTGTAATCTTTCTCATTGTTCGCTATCTCATCCGCCAGCACAAGCAGGGAAAACACTCCTGCGGCGGCAACTGCGGCGCCTGCGGAGGCTGCGCCCATTGCCACGGCAAGACCTGAAAACGGAAAACTGCGGAGCGAGCTGCTCCGCAGTTTTCTGCTTTTCACCCATCCAATGCGGCCATTGAGTACCCGTCTGTGTCGTTTTAGCACTCACCGTATATGAGTGCTAAAATTCATATTCTGTTCACAGAAATTGCTGGATTTGTTCACACCTCCAGCATAGAATCATAATTGTTCCAAGGGGAACAGAAAAGATAAATCCAAACAGTTTATATAGGAGGTCTTTATCATGTTGAATCGCAATCATGCACTGAGCGTATTTGATCCGTTCCGTGAGATGGAGAAGATCGAGAAGCACTTCTTCGATGAGCCGTGGGGCAACTTCAGCCGGACCTTCGCCGACTCCTTCCGCACCGACGTCACCGATGAGGGCGACCACTTCAAGATCACGGCCGATCTGCCGGGCTTTGAAAAGGAGAACATCCACCTGGATCTGTATGACGATGCTCTGACCATTTCCGCCGAGCGTCATTCCGACCACGAGGACAAGGATAAGCGTGAAAAGTATCTGTGCTGCGAGCGCAGCTACGGCGCTTACAGCCGCACCTTCAATGTCACCGGCATTGATACTTCCGCCATCAAAGCCAAGTACGACAAGGGTGTGCTGGAGCTGATCCTGCCCAAGGCCGCCAAGGAGGAGAAATCCGCCAAGCGCCTGGAGATCGAATGATCTCTTATTCAGATAAAGATCCGCCGCAGGCTATGCCTGCGGCGATTTTTTATGTGGTCAGCCCTTTTCATGCCCGGCAAAGTAGTCCCGGAGGATAGCCAGGCTCTCCTCCCGCAGCACACCGGCGGTGACCTGCGGCTGCCAAAAGGAGTTTTCAAATACCATGGCCGAGCAGCTGCAGCCCTTGTTGCCCAGCATGGTCTCCAGGTCGTCATTGCTTGCGCCGTACACCAACCGGCCCAGCTTCACCCAGACCATGGCGCCGCTGCACATGAAGCACGGCTCGCAGCTGGCATACATGGTATATTCCCGCAGATCGGTAATACCCGTTTGGGCGCAGAATTCCCGGATCAGACCCGCCTCGCCATGAAACGTGGGATCGTGTCGGGTGTAGATCTGATTCTCGTTGGTAAATACGACCTCCCCGTCCTTTACCAGTACCGCGCCAAAGGGCTCATTACCGTGGGCCACAGCGGCGGCAGACAGCTCAATGGCTTTTTTCATAAAATATTCATCATGCATAGCGCTTTCTCCTTATTTTTTCGCCAGCTCCGGAAAAGGCGTTACGGGGCGCTGGTCCCCACTGTGGGTGCCGATGATCTTTTCCATGTAGGCCACATTATACCACCGCCCGAACTTATAGCCGCACCGGTGGCACAGGCCCGCCTGCTCAAAGCCCAGATGCCGATGAAAACCCAGGCTGTTGCGGGTCAGGTATTCATCCTCCTGCTCCTCCGGGCAGGCCACCACGGCGTACAGGTTCAGAATACCCATCTGTCCCAGGGCCTTCTCCAGCGCCTCGTAAAGGGCCCGGCCCATGCCGCACTTTGTCGCCCCCCTGCGCAGGTAGATGGTGGTCTCGCAGCACCAGTCGTAGGCCGCCCGGGCGTAGAACGTTCCGGCATAGGCATAGCCCTGGATCCGGCCGTCCTGCCGCAGCACCAGGTAGGGAAAGCGGCGGAGGGTATTCTCGATCCGCCGGCGGAATTCCGCCGCCGTAGGGGTCTCGTATTCAAAGGTGATGGCCGTATCCCGCACATAGTGATCGTAAATGGCCAGCAGTTCCTCGGCATCCTCCGGCACTGCACTTTCAATGGTAAAGGCATGGTTTTCTTTCATAGTTCTATCTCCTCCAGATCCTCCGGCACATAGAGCCCGCCGCGGAAAAACTCGCGGCCTTCCCTGGTGTACAGGGCTTTGCGGTCCTGGATATTTTTATCCTCCGTGTGGTACAGCACCAGGTTCTCTACCCCCATGGACTGGGCCAGGCGGCAGGCGTCCGCCACGGTGGAGTGGTGCTTTTCATAGGGGCGGAACACATCTGCCTGGGAGGAAAGGCAGAACGCCTCGTGCAGCAGCCAGTCACTGCCCCGGACGTACTTCTCCTCGCAGTCGTGGTACGGCTCGTCCCCGCAGCAGGTGAGCCGTTTTCCCCCGCCCAGGTCCATGGAAAAGCCGAACTGCCGGGCCTTGGTGGAGCCGATGTCGAAGAAGGTGACGGGCCTGCCCAGGATCTCCCGCTGCTCGCCGTCCTCCACGGCCACCAGATGCAGCCGCTGGCCGATGAACCGGGCCTGCTTTTCCTGCAGGAGCTCGCCGGCCATATCCGCCAGCAGCCCGACGACCTGGCTATGGCCATAGATCACCGCGTCGCCCTCGTATTCTCCCTGGGCCATGCCCTGGCAGATGAGACGCATCATCCAGAGGATGCCCAGGATATGGTCCATATGCTTGTGGGTGACGAAAATGGTGCGAATCTGCCGCCAGTCTATATCGGCCTGCTTCAGCCGCAGCAAAAGGGTGTTTCCGCCGCCCCCGTCCACCAGGAAATACTGCCCGTCCTCTTGCAGGACAAAGCAGGTGTTATAGCACGCCGTGACCACGGCGTTGCCGGTTCCCAGCATGGTGAGTTTCATGTTGCCTCCGCTCCTTTTCTGTGGGTTCTTCCCTGCTATCATAGTATGAACCGCGGAAAAAAACAAGCCCTTTATCCCCGCTTATCAGTCCCAAAAAATGCCCCCGCCGGGATCCTGTGATCCCGGCGGGGGCGCCCCATGACACGCCCGTCAGAACAGGCGGATCTGCTCGTATTTCTCCGGAAAGTCATTCAGATATGCAAAGCATGCCTCCGGCGTGGAGAGCAGGCCGTGCGCCGTGCAGACCTCGTGCAGGATGCGCATCAGCTCCCCCGCCCTGGGGCTGGGCAGCTCATAGGCCGTTCCGTATGTGCGGATATAGCGCTGCTTCATCCCCGGGAAATGCCGGTCCAGGGCGGCATAGTAGTACTCCCGGTCCCCTTCCCGCAGCGTCAGCCCCATGCCGAAGCAAACGATGCCCTTCACACCCGTCCGGACGCATGCGTCCAGGATCAAGCGCAGATTCTCCTCCGTGTCGTTGATGAATGGCAATATGGGCGACAGCCACACCACCGTCGGGATGCCCCGTCGGTGCAGCTCCGCCAGCACCTCGATGCGCCGCTGCGTGGAGCAGACATGGGGCTCCACCACGCGGCACAGGTCGCTGTCGAAGGTGGTCAGGGTCATCTGCACCACGCATTTGGTTTGCCGGTTGATCTCCTCCAGCAGGTCAATGTCCCGCAGGACCCGATCCGATTTCGTCAGGAGTGTCGCCCCAAAGCCATAGCGCAGGATGATCTCCAGGCATTTTCTCGTCAGGCTCAACTGCTCCTCGCAGTGCATATACGGGTCGGACATGGAGCCTGTGGAGATCATGCACTTTTTCCGTTTGCGCCGAAGCGCCGCCTCCAGCAGCTCCGGCGCGTTCCGCTTGACCTCAATATCCTCAAAGGGATGGGTAAACTGATAGCACCGGCTCCTGCTGTCGCAGTAGATGCAGCCGTGGGAGCAGCCCCGGTAGATATTCATGCCCCAGCGCCCTCCGCTGCCGGAGAGGATCCCCTTGGCGTCCACAAAGTGCATGATATGTCCTCCTACGGCGCCCCCCGGGAATTAAGCTCCCCGTTACAGCGCCTCAAAATGGTATCTGGGCTGGCCCACACTTTTTCTGCCGTACTCGATGGTCTCCGCCGGGCAATAGCAAATGCAGGCCATGCAGTGGGTGCAGCGGTCCCCCCAGACCGGCCTGCCGCCGGCCAGGGTGATGTTATTCATGGGGCAGAGCCCGGCGCACCGGCCGCAGCCGGTGCAGCGGTCCCCGGCCCGGAAAGCCTTCGCCTTGACAAAGAACCTGTAGAACGCCGGGTTCACCGGGCCGCTCATAAAGCGATCATAGAGATTATTTCGCGTGGGGGCAAAGGCCCGCCCCGCCCGGACGGCGGCGATGGCCGCGTCTATATCCGGTTCCGCCCGGGCCACGATCTGCCGGGCCTCCTCCGCCCCGGGGGCCCGGAACATGGCGATATAATTCTCCGGCATAACGATCTGCGCCGTGCCCATGCAGGCCAGGCCCTTTTCCTGGCAGAGCGCCCGGTTGTATCCGGCGGCATTGCCGGTCTCGCCGCCGCAGGTCATGACGAACCACACCCGCTTCGCACCGGTCAATTGGGTTTTCAGCAGCCAGTCCCGCACCAGCCGGGGGATCCGCCACGCATAGGTGGGGGTGACCACCACCAGGTCCGCCCCGGTCTCCACCGGGGAGGTGTCCCCGGCCTTGATGCGCGCATTCAGGTCCAGCAGCGTATCGTCCAGGGCCGCCGCCATGCGCTCTGCCGCGTGTCGGCTGTTGCCGGTGCCGGAAAAATACAGGATCATATGGTTTCCTCCCTTTTGTTCATCGTCCGTCATTCATACATGGCCAGCACTTCCGCCGCATGGGCCCGCATAGCCCGGACCACATGCTCCGGGCCCAGGATCTGCGCCAGGCGGCCAAAGCCGCTGACCCACGCGAAAAACTGCGGGCTCACCTCCACCTGGGCGGTGACGGTGAAATGGCTCTCCCCGTCCGGGATGAGCATGGCTTCCCGGCCCAGCCGGTCCAGCACGGCACCCACCAATTGGTTATCGAACCGCATCCGCACCCGCTCCTCCCGGCCGCTGAACATGCCGAAGACCTTCTTGGCGTATTCCGCCATATCCAGGGCGGCAAAGCTCTCCCGGCCGTCCCGGGCCTCGTCCAGGATGCCGATGTCCAGCATCTTATCCACCCGGAAATGCTTGATCATGGCGGCTGCGGAGTCATAGGCCACCAGGTAATAGTTCTCATCGTCCCAGGTAAGGGCGAAGGGACTGACCACATAATAGCCGCCGTCCCGGCGGAACCGGCGCTCCTTTTGGACTGTGTAGTCAAAGTAGCGGAAGCGGATCTGCCGGTCCCGGGCGATGCCCGTGTGGATCTCGTCCACATTATAGTAGATGGACTCGTTCATGGTCTTGATGCGGTTTTTCACATAGACCTGCCGGGACAGGAGCTGGGCCTCGTATACGCTGGCCAGGCTCTCGATCTTGCGGATGAGGGAGAGGGTCTTTTTATGGGTGATGAACTTGGAGGACTGGACGCTGTCTACCAGCAGCTTCAGCTCCGGCAGCTCAAAGTCCCGGCTGCCCACATAGTAGCCGCTCTGCCGGCCGATCTTCACCTGAATGATGTCCAGGCCGAACCGGCGCAGGGCCTCCACATCGTCATAGATGCTCTTGCGCTCAGCCGGGATCCCCTCCCCACTGAGGAAATCTATGATCTGCTGCACCGTCACCGGGTGCGCCTCGTCGGAGCTGCGCAGCAGATAGCGCATGACATAGAGCAGCTTCAGCTTTTGAGATGACTCCCGCGGCATACACTCCCCCCTCCCTATTCTTTCTGCCGTCTATTATAGCGCACGACCGCCGGGCTGTAAACAAAAATCCGTCCGGACAAACGGCGCAGAAAGCCGGGCAGCCGGCGCTTCCTCCGGCCGCCCGGCTTTTGGGGGCGATCCTTCTCCGGCGGCAGAGCCGCCCGCTCACAGGGTCAGTTGGCCCGTCTCCATGCCGTCCACCGTGAAGGAAAACAGCGTGTCCTTGGGCACGGCGGCAAAATAGCCGCTGCGCCGGAAAGCCTGGGCATAGTTCTTCTCAATAAGCTCCAGCGTGTTTTTCAGCTGCAGCATAGCCGCCACCTCATGCTTGCAGATCCCGCTGCAGAAGCAGGAGCAGGTCAGGCCGCTGACCTCGCCGCCGCAGTAGGTGAAGTTCACCTCATAGGCCCGGCTCCCCTCCACAATGGCCCGGCCCTTGGTCCCGTCCAGGCAGAGATAGCGGACCTTATCCTGCATATAGTATGCAAAGCCCCGCTCCACCGCCGGGTTAGGCGCCTTCATTGCCTTCAGGTCGCTGAGGGGGAAGGAGGTCTCATCCTGCCCGGCGGCGTACTCGTCCTCGGGCTTGTCGGGGGCCATGAACCAGAGCGCCGCCTTTTCGGCGGGGATGGCCGCCCGGTCGAAGGTGACAAAGTGGGACCCGGCCATATAAAACTCCCCGTGGACCGCCGTATCCGCCACGGCAATGACGCGCTTATAATCGGCCAGCTTGATGCGGAAGTTGTAGTTGACCTCCACCACCCGGCCGCGGACGCCCTCCAGCTTGCCCTCCACATAGACCAGATCCCCCACATGGAGGTCAAAGCGGTCGTTGTAATAGGCCCAGGACCTGTCCCGGGTCTCGAAATACACCTGCGCTACCGACGGGCGGGGCGCGTCCGTATGCTGCCGGGGCTGGTACGCGGTCTCCTCAGGCCGCGCCTGCTTGTGGTCCGCCGTGAAGCCAATTTTAAATGCCATTGCGCATCCCCCATTCTTTCTCAGTCATATTTTTCTGTATCTGCTGCTATTTTACAGGGGCATCTGTCCCATAGAACGGACTTGATGCCTAAAACGTACGCACTCTATGCGAAAAATTTGCCGTTGGTTGACAAAAGTGATCCTCCCGGATATAATAAACACATACCCCTTATCGTATGGAGGACTTGCACATGAAACAGTGTATGGATGCAGAAAACCTGCACCGCCGGTTGAAAAAAATCATCGGACAGGTACAGGCCATTGACCGGATGGTGGACGAAGACGTGCCCTGCGAGGATGTTCTCTCCCAGATCAATGCCGCAAAATCCGCTCTGAACGGATGCGGAAAAGTCGTTTTGGAGGGGCACATCAAGCACTGCGTCCGGGACGGCATTGAGCACGGAGACGCGGAAAAGACTATCGAGAGCTTTACCAAGGCTGTGGAGCGCTTTGCCAATATGCAGTAAATCTATGCGAAAGCCGATCCTATGGGTCGGTTTTTTATTTTTTCTCCCTTGACAACCTATACCCCCATATGTATAATGTACATATACCCCATTAGGTATGGAAAGGAGTTCCATCTATGAAGCGAGTTATGGAGAAGCTGGAGCACCTCCTGGAGCTGGGCGGCATCCGAAAGGACATCGCCCTGCTTGCGATCTCCGGCATCGCCGTTGTCTGCAGTCTCTTAAAGTTTCAGCCGTTCCCCTTCGATATGGCGTGGATCGCCATTGTACTGTGCGGATTGCCCATTGTTCTGGAGGCTGTCATCGGGCTGATCACGGCCTTTGACATCAAGGCCGACGTGCTGGTCTCCCTGGCGCTTATCGCCTCTGTCTGCATCGGAGAGACCTTCGCCGCCGGCGAAGTGGCATTCATCATGCAGCTGGGCGCGCTGCTGGAGGAGCTGACCGTGGCCAAAGCCCGGGCCGGCATCGAAAAGCTGGTACATCTGACACCTCAAACGGCGCGGGTGCTGCGAAACGGTGTGGAGGAAACGATCCCCGCCGAGCAGGTCCGGGTGGGAGACCGCATCCGCGTGCTCCCCGGCGAAAGTGTCCCGGTGGACGGGGTCATTCTTTCCGGGCAGACCTCCATCAATCAGGCGGTCATGACCGGCGAATCCCTCCCCGTGGACAAAACCGTGGGCGACACGGTATCCAGCGGCACGGTCAATCAGTTCGGCGCCTTCGAGATGGAGGCGACAAAGGTCGGCGAGGACAGCTCCATCCAGCGGATAATCCGGCTGGTGCAGTCGGCGGACGCGGGCAAAGCGAAGATCGTGGGGCTTGCCGACCGCTGGGCCACCTGGATCGTTGTCATCGCCCTCTCCGCCGCGGCGCTGACCTGGGCCATCTCCGGGCAGATCATCCGGGCGGTAACGATCCTGGTGGTGTTCTGTCCCTGTGCTCTGGTACTGGCGACGCCCACGGCCATTATGGCGGCCATCGGCAACGCCACGAAGCACGGCTTTCTCGTCCGGGAGGGCGACGCGCTGGAGCGGCTGGCCAGGGCCAAGGTCATCGCCTTTGATAAAACCGGCACCCTGACCTGCGGCACCCCGGCGGTGGCTGCAGCCGAAAGCGCCTCGGACGCCTTTGGAAAAGAGGATATCTACCGGCTGGCAGCCTCGGCAGAGCAGCTCTCCGAGCATCCCCTGGGCAAGGCCATCGTGAACTGCTATAAAAAGACCGGGGCAGCGCCGGCCGAGATCACAGACTTTGCCATGATCCCCGGCCGCGGCGTGCGCGCGGCGGTGGAGGGCCAGACCATCCTGGCCGGAAACCCCCAGCTGCTGCAGGAGCATGGCGTTGCCATGGGCTCCGTGCCGGCCGCCGAAGCGTACATCCGGCAGGGCTGCACGGTGACCTATGTGGCAGTAGACGGCACATTTGCCGGTTTCCTGGCCCTCTCTGACACACTGCGGAAGGAAAGCGCCGCCACCATCGCCGCCCTGTCCGATCTGGGCGTGCAGCCGGTGCTCCTCACCGGCGACCACGAGGCGGCCGCCCAAACCATCGCCGGCAAGCTGCACATCGGCCAGGTCCGGGCGAACTGCCTGCCGGAGGATAAGCTGAACTATATCGGCGAATATCAGCGCAGGAATATGCCCGTGTGCATGATCGGCGACGGCGTCAACGACGCCCCGGCCCTGAAAAAGGCGGACGTCGGCATCGCCATGGGCGGCGTAGGCAGCGACATCGCCGTGAATGCGGCGGATATTGCCCTGGTCGATGATGAGGTCAAGGAGCTGCCGCACCTGGTGGCACTGTCCAAGCGGATGATGACCACCATCAAGCTGAACATGACCTTTTCCATGACGCTGAATTTCATCGCCATCGCGTTGGCCATCATCGGGACGCTGAACCCCGTTGTAGGCGCGTTGGTACATAATGCAGGCTCTGTGCTTGTGATCACAAACTCGGCATTCTTACTGAAATGGAGGAAAAAATAATGGCCGTCAAAATCATCGGTCTCATCATCGGCATTCTCGTTCTCGGCGCGGGCATCTACTACCTGGTCAAAGAAAAGCACGACCCGGAATCCAAAAAAATCTACACCACCGTCAGCGTGGTCGGCGGCGTTATCGCCGCCGTGTGCGCCGTGCTGCTGCTTCTCTGAACAGCCGGGCAGATGATCGGCCGCACCGCCGCCGGCATGGAGTGAGTAAACGACACTAAAACAGCAGTAACCGGAAGGCATCGGGCCTTCCGGTTACTTGTCTCTCACAACGCAGGCTGTGAGCGTTTATGTCAGTTTTTCTTTGGTCCCGGCAGCCGGATCACCGCACAAAGTGCGTATGCACGCGTTCTTCCTTTTTCGGCAGGCCGAACTGTGCCTTGCCCAGGGCGATGCTCTTCATGAGGAAGGTCATGTTCCGGGCCAGGGTCCGCATGGTCTGCCGGCCCTCCCCATCCTCCAGGGCATCCCCCGGCTCACGGCCGTGGATGGAATTCCAGTACTGGCTGGACGCCACCGGCATGCTGTTGATGGTAAAATACTTATTCAGCTCGTCAAAGGTGGCCGAGCAGCCGCCGCGGCGGGCGCACACCACGCTTGCGCCCACCTTCATGGTCTTGTCAAAGCCGGTGCTGTAAAAAAGGCGGTCCAGCACGGCGATGAGGGTGGCATTGGCAGAGGCAAAATACACCGGGCTCGCCACCACGAGGCCGTCCGCCTCCTTCAGCTTGCCGGCCAGCTCATTGACCACATCGTCGAACACGCACTTGCCCGTCACCTTGCACCGGCTGCAGCCGTTGCAGCCGCGCACCGGCTGATTGCCCACCTGCACCAGCTCCACCTCTACGCCTTCCTCGGCAAAGACCTTGCACATTTCCTCCAGCGCTGTGGCGGTGTTGCCGTTGGCTCTGGGACTTCCGTTGAGCATCAAAACTTTCATGGGATGTTTCCCTTCCTTTCGGATGTATTTGCCGGGTCCGCGCCTGCGGGGCGCGGGCTTTCGGCGCATGGATCGCCTTAAATATTGGAGACCTGGGCGAATTCCGCACCGGCTGTTTCGTCTCGGGTGACTTTCCGGATCATATTCAAAAAGCCATCCGAAAGGTCACTGGCAAAAAACTTGCGGACCCCCACAGTATCCTGCGGGGCACAAAGGTCGTTCTCACGGAGCACGCAAATGACCTCCTCCACCACGATCTTTGACGGATTCACGAAATTCACCGTCGGGTAGAGTTCGCCTATGGTCTCCTGGATAAAGGGATAGTGGGTGCAGGCCAGGACCAGGTTCTCCACCGAGTTGGTCTCAATAAAGCCGTCCAGATAGTAGTGGGCAACGGTCTCGATCACCTTTCCCCCCCAAAAGCCGTTTTCGATCAGCGGGACAAAGACCGGGCACGCTTTAGAGCAGGAGGGGATCCCATGCGCCTGCAGCTGACGTTCGTAAACGCCGCTTTTGATGGTGGCCTGGGTCGCGATTATCCCCACGTTCTTCAGCTGTCTTTCGGCGATACGCTCCACAGTCGGCTCGATGATGCTGACAATGGGGATGGACGGGAATTTCTCGCGCAGGATCTCTGTACACAAGGCACTGACGGTATTGCATGCGATGAGGATCATCTTCACATCCTGATGCACCAGAAAATCCGCGATTTGGGTGGCAAACCGTATGATCGTGTCCCGGGCCTTGTCGCCGTAAGGTGTTCGGGCCGTGTCGCCGAAATAAACAACATTTTCGTTAGGCAGCAGCTTGCAGATCGTCTTTATGCAGCTCAGGCCTCCCAGGCCGGAGTCAAATACGCCGATAGGGCGTGTATCGGACATCGTCATCCCCCCAATCAAATTTTGCGCTTATGGATCCGGCTGATCTCCCGGAGATGCAGCCTTTGATGGTTCGTATTTCTCAGCGGCAGGAGGTGCCCGCACATACCGGTCTTTTATCGTAAGATATATGCAACGAACACGCCGCCATTTCACATAATTCGAATGAAATTATACCCTGCGCCATAGGAAATGTCAATGAATACCCCCCCTTTATTTGCGCCGTCCGCGGCGGGATAAGCAAAGAAGAACGCTGCGCCCCCAGTCGTTAGCCAGGGGGCAGCGTTCTTTCTATTCATTTTTATGCACCGGCGGAAATGGCCCCTTTGTCAGTTTTCACCCGTCCTCCAATACCGAACCCCCCAATGCGCAAAGTCCCACTCCTCCCTATAGGCATTGCACTCGTAGTCAATGTAGTAAAGCGTTTCGCCCCGCGGGACGAAGTTAGTGGGATAGTAATCGATGTTCAGTCCGGCCGGGTACAGCAGGCCGCACATGGCCCGCACCTGTGCAAGCCATACCGGATCCATCCGCCCGTCTTTCAGCAGTTCCGCCACCGTCCGCCCGGCGATATATTCCTTCAAAATGCGCTCCTGCGGGACATCCACCGCCAGCAGCCGCGGCATGGGGATGCCAAGCCTCCGCAGTGTTTCATAGTCCCGCAGCTCCGATTGCAGTTTGTCGCCGAAGGTATAATAGGCGCAGGGCTCATGGTGGATCTGCTTCAGGACATACTGCGCCGCTCCGTCCGTCACCAAATAGGAGCAGCCGCCTTTTCCTTTTCCCAGGAGCCGGAGTACCGTATATTCGGTGCCGTTTACGGTCAATGTGTCACGCACCGTTCGGTTTGTGGTCTCTTTCATATGCCGGCGATCTTCCTGACGGTATTGGCCGTTCTGATGGTCAGCTTTGCGCCGATATCTGCGCGGGCCGTCTGGGGCCACCAGTTGGTTTTCTGGTACTCCTTTCGGCTGAATGACCAGAACACCGCCGCCTGATATGCCTGTATTTTCTCCAGGCCCTCCTTCGGCGCGCCGATCTCACGATAGACGTCCGGGAACGAGGCGGGCGGCAGGATAAAAATGAGGTTATGATAAATTTCCTTATTTTCCGTTCCCCACCAATCCGGGGCATGGCGCAGAATGTCCGCCAGCTCCGCCTGCGGCAGGACAAAAACGGGGATGTCCAGGCCGAACTCCCCCAGGATCACACGGCCGATGCGGTCTGCCAGCTCCGCTGCATCCGTTTCCTCATTGGAAAAGACCACATTGCCGCTGTTCAGCCAGGTTTTGACATCTGAAAACCCCTGCGCTTCCAGCGCTTCCTTCAGCCGGGCCATGGGCACCTTGTTTTTCCCGCTGATGTTGACGCCCCGCAGCAGCATGATATATCGCTTCATCTACTTTGCCTCCCGGAGCCGGCTCAGGTTTTCCAAAACCATCGGGCTGTTTGCGGCGATACGGCCCAGGATCGGGCATCCGTCCATCTGAGGGCAGTCTGCACAGGTGTCCAGGCCTTTCTCCCGGACGCAGTTATGTACGGGGCAGAGCTTATCGCAGAAGGGCGTTTTGGGCCCCTCCACGCGGCAGCCGGTGCAGCAGATCATTTCCGGGGTGATGGGCACGCCGTTGAGCTGTGTCCACAGGGCGGCGGTTTTTTCCCGCAGGGCATGATCGTTTGTAAGCGTTGCGATCCTGGCATCGCATTTTTCGCAGTCCAGCCCGCAGCAGCCAATGAGCCGATTCATACGTACTCCTCCTTGCTTCCTATGCGCTTTCTCGCTTTGACCCGTTCCGGTCTGACAGCGCCGCCATTATTATACCTACCGAACGGTAGGCTGTCAAGGGGAGACAGAAAAGCGCCCCCAAATGCGGCAGGGCATTCGGCAGCGCGCTTTATTGGGTTTTTCTGCAATAGATAAGGGAGGCCGCCCCGAAGGCGGCCTCCCTTGCTATTTCCGGTTATTCTGCAAATCAGTCCGCGAACAGCGGTGTAGACAGATAGCGGTCGCCGGTATCCGGCAGCAGGGCCACAATGGTCTTGCCCTTGTTCTCCGGCCGCTTGGCCAGCT
>CAMBKF010000044.1 GCA_945868085.1 uncultured Oscillibacter sp. | reverse complement strand
TAGGCGATGATGGGGTCGGTCTGGGCGTAGGCCCGCAGGCGGATGCCCTGGCGCAGGTCGGTCATGGCGTCGATGTGATCCATCCAGTATTCATCCACCACCCGCAGCAGGACGACCCGCTCCACCTCGCGCATGACGGGGGAGGTGAACTCCTGCTCCTTCTGCTCGTAATAGGCGGCGGCAGCGGCGGTAAAGGCGTCGGTCACATCCTCGGCGGTCTTTTCCTTCAGCTCCTCGTCGGTAAAGCGGACGGTGAACTTGGGGAAATACAGACCCTCCACCTGGCGCAGCAGCTCCCGGCACTGGGCGGCGTCGATATGGCTCTCCCCGGCGAAATGCTCCGCCACCAGGTGGGAGATGGAGGTGTTCATCATGTTCATGATGATGTTCTTCACGTCCATGCCGTCCAGCACCTGTTTGCGCTGGCTATAGATGATCTCCCGCTGCTTGTTCATGACGTCATCGTACTCCAGCACGGATTTACGGGCCTGGAAGTTCCGGGACTCTACGGTGGTCTGGGCCTGCTCGATGGCGCGGGTGAGGATCTTCTGCTCGATGGGGGTATCCTCGTCGATGTTCAGCCGCTCCATCATGTTGGTGACCCGCTCGCCGCCGAACAGGCGCATGAGGTCATCCTCCAGGGAGATGTAGAACCGGGTCTCGCCGGGGTCGCCCTGACGGCCGGCACGGCCGCGGAGCTGATTGTCGATACGGCGGGAGTCGTGTCGCTCGGTGCCGATGATGAACAGGCCGCCGGCCTGGCGCACCCGTTCGGCCTCGCCGGCGATCTCCTCCTTGTGCTGGCGGAGCTTCTCGGCAAAGAGTTGGCGGGCGCCCAGGATCTCCTCGTTATCGGTCTCGGCGTAGCCGGTGGCCTCGGCAATGAGCTCATCGGTCATGCCTGCCTTGCGCAGGTCGGTCTTGGCCAGGTACTCGGCGTTGCCGCCCAGCATGATATCCGTACCACGGCCGGCCATGTTGGTGGCCACGGTGACGGCACCGAACTTGCCGGCCTGGGCCACGATCTCGGCTTCCTTCTCGTGGTTCTTGGCGTTGAGCAGGTTATGCTTGATGCCCTCACGGGTCAGGAGCTTGCCCAGCAGTTCGTTTTTCTCGATGGAAACGGTACCCACCAGCACGGGCTGGCCTTTTTCATGGCACTCTTTGATTTGGCGGATCACGGCCCGATACTTGCCGTTTTCGGTCTTATACACCGCATCCTCGTTGTCGATACGGATGACGGGGCGGTTGGTGGGGATCTCCACGATGTCCAGCTTGTAGATGGTGGAGAATTCCTCCTCCTCCGTCAGGGCCGTACCGGTCATACCGGAGAGCTTGCTGTACAGGCGGAAATAGTTCTGGAAGGTAATGGTGGCCAGGGTCTTGCTCTCTCGCTGGACGGACACATGCTCCTTGGCCTCAATGGCCTGGTGCAGGCCCTCAGAGTACCGGCGGCCGAACATCAGACGGCCCGTGAACTCGTCCACGATGATAATTTCGCCGTCCTTGACCACATAGTCCACGTCCCGCTTCATGGTGCCGTGGGCCTTGATGGCCTGGTTGATGTGGTGGGCGATGGTGCTGTTTTCGGGGTCAGACAGGTTCTCCAGGCTGAAGAACTCCTCGGCCTTGGCGATGCCCCGGGCGGTGAGGGTGGCGGTCTTGGCCTTTTCATCCACCACATAGTCCGCGTCGATGGTGGGGTCCTCCTCGGCCTTGTCGTCGGTCTCGGTGACCACATACTTCTTCAGGCGGGCGGCAAACTGCTCCGCCCGGTCATACAGCTGGGTGGATTTTTCGCCCATGCCGGAGATGATGAGGGGGGTGCGGGCTTCATCGATGAGGATGGAGTCCACCTCGTCCACGATGGCGAAGTGGTGGCCCCGCTGGACCTGCTCGCTGGCATAGATGGCCATGTTGTCACGCAGGTAGTCAAAGCCCATCTCGTTGTTGGTGCCGTAGGTGATGTCGGCGGCGTAGGCGGCCTGGCGCTCGGGCTTGGTCATGTCGTGGATGATAAGACCCACGGAAAGGCCCAGGAAGCGGTGGACCTTCCCCATCCACTCGCTGTCGCGCTTGGCCAGATAGTCGTTGACGGTGACGATGTGTACGCCTTCGCCGGTGAGGGCGTTGAGGTAGGCGGGGAGGGTGGCAACCAGGGTCTTACCTTCGCCGGTCTTCATCTCGGCGATGCGGCCCTGGTGCAGCACGATGCCGCCGATGAGCTGCACCCGGTAGGGGCGCAGACCCAGGACGCGGTCCGCCGCCTCCCGGACGGTGGCAAAGGCCTCGGGCAGGATGTCGTCGGTGGTCTCACCATTTTGCAGGCGCTCCTTGAACTCAGCGGTCTTCGCCTGGAGCTGGGCGTCGGTGAGGGCTTTATACTCCTCCTCCAGCGCCTCGATCCTGTCGGCGATGGGATAGATCTTCTTCAGCTCGTGGTCACTGTATGTACCGAAAATCTTGGTAAGCAGGCCCATATCTAAAAACTTCCTTTCCATGCAGTAAGTGTTTGCAGATTGATACTAAAGTATACCACACTTTTTCAACATATGCAAACACTTCCAATGTGAGGAAACGGGAGAAAAAGAGCGCCAAAAAGGAGCGCTTTACGCGCTCCCTTTTGACGCTGCGAGGGAAAGAATGGATTTGGTTACAGAGAATTATTCCTCGGGCGCGGCGGCGGCACACTCACAGGCGGTCTCCGCAGGTTTCCCTTCTGCGGCAAGCTCCTCTTGATAGGTCACATCGTATTTCTTGCGATTCAGCAGGAACTTGAAGCTGGCGATGGTAAACAGGATGATGAGTGCGCTGGACGGCAGGCCCCAGCAGAGAATGGAGGTTTCCATAGCATCGTACCCCCCCACATACAGCAGGGTAAAGGTCAGGATGGCCATGAATACGGCGGTGCCTACCACCAGGATCTTGGGGGTCTTGTTGTCCGCGGCATCGCGGCTGACGTTCTTCAGGAACATCAGGGGGAAGGAGTAGCAAATGGCGTCAGACCAAGTGACGAAGGTGATGATGGCCATGATGATAAAGATCCACTTAGTGATGGAGCCTAGTGGCAGAGTCTCCAGGAAGGCGAAGGTGGCGATGCCAGAGCCCTGGGCTGCGATGGCCTGGTCCAGGCCGCTGCCCTCCATGACGCCGAAGATGGCGGTGCCGCCCACGAACACATACCAGAAGGTCATGAACAGGGTGGGGACCATGATGTTCACCAGCACGAACTCCTTGAGCTTACGGCCATAGGAAACGCTGGCGTAGAAGAAGGCTGCCAGCAGGCCGGGCATAGCGTTCCAGGAGTAGAAGAACATGGAGTTGCCTTCCTGCCAGCCGGTCTGCTGCACGGAATCGCCGAAGCCAACCAGGGGAATGTACTTCATGATGAAGTCAGACACGGTGTCGCCGTACAGGCCCAGCAGACGGTTTGCGCCGCCGCAGAAGAGCACAAACAGGATAACGACACCATACATAATAGCGTTTACATTACTCAGCGCGCCCATAGCGCCATGGACGCCGGAACAGGCGAAGTAGATGGTCATGACCAAATACACAGCGATGATGACCAATTCAAAGTTTACACCGCCGCCAAGAAGGTTGCCCAGGCCGGCGTTCAGCTGGATGACGGACAGGCCCATGTTGGTGCCCACGATGACCAGGGACATGACCATGAAAGCGTCCACGATGGTGCCCACAGGGCCGTCACAGGCCTTGCCAATGAGAGGGTACAGGGCGGAGCTGGCCCGGAAAGCACGGCGGCCGTTGTAGGCGGAGATGGCGATGGCGAAGCCTGCCATGGTGACGATGAAGTAAGCGGGGATGCCGTAGTGCAGGAAGCTGTACTGAATGGCCGGGACCACCGCCTCGGCGGTGCCGCCTTCCACGCCCAGGAAGGGAGGGGGGTTCAGGAAGTTCTGCACGGGGCCCGCCACGCCGAAGAAGCAGATGCCGATGGCGATACTGCCGGTGAGGGTGATGGTGACCCAGGGGAGGGTCTTTACGCTGGGCTTGGCATTTTTGCCGCCCAGGCGGATGCCTTGCTGCGGTCGATTCGCAGCTTGCTGAGATAGTGGCTGAAGGTACAGCCCATCTCGTCTTTGAAAACCTTGCTGAAATAGTTGGGAGAAAAGCCCACCTGCCTGGCCGTCTCCTCCAGGGTGACGCGCTCGGCCAGGTGCTGCTTCATATAGTTGATGGCGTCGTAGAGAATGTCCTTGCGCTTCACGTCCGCCTGCTCGAACACCAGCCCTGCGTAGCGGGTGATGAGCCGGGTCAGCCAGCCCACCAGATCCTCTGTGGAGTGCAGCCGGTCGCTCTCCTCCAGAAACTGCTGGTTCAGCGCCAGCACATGGGCCTGGTCCGCGCCGCCGGAGATGGCCGCCCGGGAAAGGACCGACATCAGCTCCAGGGACCGCACCCGCATGGCCTGATACTCACCGCCGGCGGCGAAGAAGATGTAGCCGAGAATTTCGTTGAGCAGACGGCGGGCGTCCCGCTCATCGCCCTCGGAAATGGCCTTCACCAACTCCTGCTCCTTGTCGATGGGATAGGTGGTGGGGGTGTCCTTGAGCTTATACTGCTGCAGATACTGGCCGATGGACTGGTACTGCTCGGCCTGGTTGCGCCGCTCGATGACGGCCATGCTGCTGTCGCCTATGTACAGGGCCGAGGCCAGCAGCTGCAGGGAGATATAATTCAGATCCTCCGGATCCCGCCGGGGGAACCGGCGCAAAAGCCGGCTGATATACTCCAGCCGCTCCAGGGACATGTCGTCCTGCAGAGAGGGGGTGCTGGCGATGTAATCGTCCAGATCCATGATCATGATGGGCCCGCAGGAGAGGGAGCCCACCACCTTGCCGCCCAGCAGGATGGGAGCGGCGATCCAGCCCATGCCCATGGTGCAGAAGTAGATGTATCGCCCGCCGAATCGCTCTGCCTGGCGGCCGCCGTAGGTGTGCAGATCCCGGCATTGCTGCCCGGGGCACAAAAGCGACTGGCATTGGCCGCAGAGGGTGCAGCTGTCCGGGTCCGGCGGAAGCAGAACGTCACCGTTTTCGTCCAGCAGGGTGCAGGGGGCGCCGCAGGACAGGGAGAACGCATCTACCATTTGGCCCGCGTGCTGCATATCAATGGGACGGCTCAGACGTCGGTCTTTTTTGGACATTTTGTGGCACCTGCTTTACTTATATTATATATAGTATAGCATAGAAAAACTAGGAACTAAATACGAAAAATGGTGGTTTCTTACGACTATGAGGAAAAGGAATGCAATATATGAGAACTTGTATCATATCCGGCGTTTTTCTTGCCGAAACCGGTGGTCAAAGCGCCTGACCTGTGGCCTCCGGGAGTCCGTTTTCGTGGATCACCGTGGCCCGGCTTTCCACCGTGACGGACACCAGCAGTTTGGCGGAATACGCCATGGCGTATTCCCTCTTTTCCTCCGTATGGACCTCCAGATGACCAAGCGCGCCCATGGATCGGGCTTTATCCGCCGCCATTTGGGCGGAGAGTTCCTTGGCGGCCCGGATGGCGGCATCCAGCTGCTCAAAATACTGCGGGTGCATCCCGTTTCCACTGAGGAGGAAGCCCTCCTCGTAGAAGGTGGTCAGGTCCTCGCAGGTGGGGCGGATCACCAGGCGCGCACTGGCGCTGATATTGCTCACCGCCGCGCCCAGGGCGTTGGCGGTGCTGCCGTATTCGGGCAGCAGGGCGGTGGTGCCCAGCAGGGCCGCCGCCTGTGGCAGGAAAAACCGGGTGGGTGCGCCCACGCCGATGAGCACCGCATTTGTTCGCAGCCGCAGCGAGCTGACACGCTCTGTGTCCGTGGCCACCTGGTAGCACTGCTCCGCCAGGGTGTCCAGGACCCGGGGCGTTTTCAGCGCCGGGGAAAGGCCGCAGCCGGTCTCCAGCAGCACCCGCGATAGCTGGCAGTAGAGCTTTTTCACCGCCAGCCGCTCCACCTCGCCGCAGAGCTGTTCGATGGTCATATCCAGCCAGAAGCACATCCACTGGGCCGCGTACCGGGAGGCACGGCCTTCGAAGGCCGTGAACTGGCCCCGCAGGTGCAGGATGTCCGTGGGGGTCAGGCCGCTGCGCATGATGACGCCCTCGTTTTCCAGCCGATTCAGCGGCAGGGCGTAGACGGAGCAGCCCACTTTTTCCGCCAGCTCCTCCAGCCGCAGAGGCTCCTGCTCCAGGGCCCGGCAGAGGGCCATTTCCTGCCCGTCATACCGGCCATCGTCCGCCGGCATCTCCAGCAGCACGATGAACTCGTGCTGGGGCAGGAACTGGGCTGCACCCAGCTGGGCCAGCTTCTGCAGCTTCGGCAGCACACTGGGGTGCTCCGCCGCCAGCAGGCACAGGGGGATGGCCCGTCGGCTGTCCAGGGAGATGGCATCCTCGCCCATAAGAATGCGGCTGTCACCGCCCAGGCCCGAGGTGCGGATATAAACTCCGTGGACCATGGTCCGCCAGGGGCCGATCTGAATGCCGTCTCCGGCGGCCATGGGAAAGCCGCCCTGCACCACGGAGATGTCCGTGGTGGTGCCGCCCATGTCCACGATCAGCGCGTCCTGCTCATGGGCTAGGTGCTGGCCGCCGATGACGCTGGCCGCCGGGCCGCACAGGAGTGTTTCCACCGGGTGCTCTGCGGCAAAGCGGCGGGACATCATGGTGCCGTCGCTGCGGACGATCCATACCGGCACGGAAATATTCAGCTTTTGCAGGGAGAGCTCAATGGCATCCAGAAAACGCCGCATCACCGGCTGCAGCCGGGCGTTGAGCAGGGTGCTGGCGCCCCGGCGGAGGATATTCCGCTCGTGAAACAGCTCACTGCCCAGGACGCAGGGCACGTGGAGGATTTTCTCCACCAGCCTGGCGCAGGCCCGTTCCAGGGCTCCGCCGTCGTCCATGGGGCCGATCTGTACAATGGCCATGCTGCCGCAGTCGGAGAATTTCTCCAGAAGCTCGGAGCGGAAGGCATTTTCGTCCACGGTCAGGGGGGTGCCGGGCCGTCCGTCCAGCAGGCAGAGCTTGTCTTTGGGGGGCAGGCCGTAGGCCGCACCGTTCTGGGCCACCACCTTGGGGTGGGCGCCGATGAGGATCAGGCCCGCCCGGCCGCCCTCGTTTTCTACGCAGGCGTTGGTGGCCATGGTGGTGGACAGGGCTACATATTCCGCCTTGGCCCGCAGCTCCGGGGGGATCTTCTCCAGGGCGCTGCAGATGCCTGTTTTCAGGTCGTGGCGGGTGGTCTGGGCCTTGGCAGAAAAGAGAATTTTATCGGCTTGCCGGTCGTAGACCACTGCATCTGTGCAGGTGCCGCCGGTGTCAATGCCTATACCGATCATGCCTGTGCCTCCGTTTGTATGTCGCTTTCTGACAAATGGTAGGTTTTCGCGCCCATGGACGCGTCGTAGGGGACCCGCCGTGTGGGACAGTTTTCCCGGGGGCAGAGCATGCAGTTTTCGAAGGTGGCCTCCGTCTCGTACACAAAGCCCGAGACGGACTTATACGGCAGCATCAGGCAGCTGTCCGTCAGCTCCAGGCCGATGTGGCCGGCCCCGCCCTCCAGCAGCCGGAACAGGGCCCGCTGGCAGGTGATGGGGAATTCCGGCAGGGAACCGGGGTTCATCCGGGCCGTGTGCCCCAAGTGGTAGGTGGCCTTGAGCACCTTGGTCATTTCCGCGTCCACGGCCCGCATGGCGTATTGGGAAAAGCTGTCGATCCACCAGCGCTCCAGGGGATCCGCCGTGGCCTGGGCCAGGTCGTAGAGCTCCCGTCCGCAGCTCACCGCGTAGGGAAAGGCCCGGCGGACCTTTTCCAGGTTCACCCGCATGATCCGGCTTTTGAAGCGCTCCGTGCCGATGACGGTCTCATCCGCCTCCTGGTGGACCGGGGCCAGACAGAACACCGCCTTGGGCCGGGCCACCGCCACGCACTGGTCGAATACATCGCGGAATTCATCTTCCAGTTCGGGGTCAATGTTCAAAGCCGACACCGTTTCGGCAAAGGAGGGCTGAAAAGCTATAGATACAAACTGCATGTCCATAAACTACACTCCTTGTTGTGGAAGCTCCGGATCTCCGTCATAAGAAATAAGACAATTTTACTATTGTGTAGCACTATTATACTATACCGGGTCAACGCCTGACTTTGCCGCAGCACCTGTATCTTTGACTTTTTTTCGCTTTTTCTGCTGTGGACAAGAAAATGCGTGCGGCAAGTGTCCTTTCCGGAGCGTGCATACCCGGACGGATAGGTCCGTCAAATGTCTGCTGTATAGGATCGCCCTCTTGTTTTTTCCTCTTTTTGCCGCTATAATAGCATAAAAAGTCGAAAACGGGTAGGTGAGGGAAGTGCAGTTTATACAAAAGCTGGAGCAGGCGCAGAAGCTGAATTTGACGCCGTCCATGCGCCAGGCGCTGGAATGCCTGCAGCTGCCGGCCCTGGAGATGCTGCAATATGTGCAGGAGGCAGCCCTGGAAAACCCCATGCTGGAGGTGGAGCTGCCCTCCCTGGAGCGGCTCTCCGCCGATGCACCCGCCGAGCCTGCCGTCACCCAATATGACTCCTGGGACGACTGCTTCGCCCGCCGGCGGACGGACGGCGCCGAGATGGATCCCCTGGCCGCCGCGCCTGCCGAGACGGAGTCCCTGCGGGACCATCTGCTCTCGCAGATCGGCCAGTCGGCCCTTATTGACGCGAAGCTCCAGCCCCTGTGCCGCTTTTTGGTGGACTGCCTGGACAGCCGCGGCTACCTGGACTGCCCCCTGGATGCCCTGGCCCAGGAGATCGGCCAGCCCCTTTTCCAAATGGAACAGGCTCTTTTCGCAGTGCAGATGCTGGACCCGCCCGGAGTGGGCGCCCGGTCTCTGTCCGAGTGCCTGGTGCTGCAGCTCTCCCAGGGGCCGCACTTCAACGCCCTGACCCTGGGACTGGTCCGGGACGGCCTGGAGCAGGTGGCCAAAAAGCAATATGCGGAGCTGGCCAAGCGCTTCCACACGGACAAAAAGAGCATTCTCGCGGCGGTGGACGTGATCTCCCGGCTCAATCCCATCCCCTCCCAGGGCTTCGGGTCCCATGACTACGACGCCTTTGTCATACCGGACGCCTTTATCACCGGGCGGGACGGCGGCCTGACCGTGGAGCTGAACACCGCCGCCCAGCCCCGCATTACCATCGACAGCCATTACCGCGCTCTGCTGGAGTCTACGGACGACCCAGAGCTGGGGGAGTACCTGCGGGGGAAGCTACAGCAGGCCAATGGCCTGCTCCGGGGCGTCCAGGCCCGGGGGCAGACCCTGCAGCGGCTGGTGCGGTATGTGGCGGTGGTCCAGCGGGACTTCTTCACAGGCGGCGAGCTGCACCCCATGACCATCCAAAGCACCGCGGAGGCGTTGGACATCAGTCCCTCCACCGTCAGCCGGGCGGTGCAGGATAAGTACATTCAGTTCGGGGGCCGCGTGCTGCCCCTGCGGAGCCTGTTCTCTACCCCGGCCGCCTACGGCGGGGAAGGGGAGCTGTCCTCCGTGGCGGTGAAGCAGCGCCTGCGCGCCTTGGTGCAGAAGGAGGACCCGGCCCACCCTCTGTCCGACGAGGACCTGGCCGCTGCCCTGGCGGAGGATGGGGTGACCCTCTCCCGCCGCACCGTGGCCAAATACCGCGCCCAAATGCAGATCCCGCCCATTGCCCAGCGCCGGACCCGGGGATGACCTGAACGATAAAAAGCCGAATGAGCAGAAATGCTCATTCGGCTTTTTTATAGGGAGAATGTGCCGGTTATAGGGTGGCTTCCCGGAGAAAACGGGCGGTCTCCGAGTTTTCGCAGCGCAGCAGCTGGGCGGGGGTGCCGGTGAACACCACCTGGCCGCCCTGATCGCCGGCGCCGGGGCCCATGTCGATGATCCAGTCCGCCTGGGCCGCCACTTCCAGCCGGTGCTCCACCACGATCACGGTGTTGCCCTGGGAAACCAGGCGCCGCAGCAGCTGCAGAAGCTGCTGCACATCGCTGTGATGCAGGCCGGTGGTGGGCTCGTCAAAGATGTAGACATTTCCGGTTTTTGTCAGCTCGCTGGCCAGCTTCAGCCGCTGCACCTCGCCGCCGGAGAGGGTGCTCAGGGGCTGGCCCAGGGTCATGTAGCCCAGGCCCACGTCCTGCAGAAGCTGCAAAGGCTCGGTGATCTGCCGGCGGGTGAAGAATTGCAGAGCCTCCGTCACCGTCATGGACAGCACGCTCTCGATGGTCTGACCCCGGTAGGTATAGCTGAGGGCCGTGGGGTTATAGCGCCGGCCGCCGCACTCCTCGCAGGGGATGGCCACGGGGTCGGCAAAGGCCACCTCGGGCATAATTTCGCCCTTGCCCTTACACACGGGGCACCCGCCCTTGGAGTTGAAGCTGAACCACTGGGCACTGACGCCGTTGGCCTTGGCAAAGTCCTTGCGGATCTCGTCCATGACCCCCGTATAGGTGGCGGGGGTGGAGCGGCTGGTGGTGCCCACTGGGGACTGGCTGATGAGGATGGCGTCCGGATAGCGCTGCGCAAATGCGTGGCAGGTGAGGCTGCTTTTGCCAGACCCGGCCACCCCGGTGACCGCTGTGAGAATGCCCTTGGGAAAATCCACGGACACGTTTTTCAGGTTGTGGACGCTGGCGTTTTCCACGGAGAAGCTCTCCGCCCAGGGCAGTGGCGCGGGGTTGACGGTCAGCCCCTGGGCCAGCACCCGGGAGGTCAGGGTCCCGGCCTCCCGCAGCTCATGGGGCGTGCCCTGGAACACCAGCTCCCCGCCGTGACTGCCTGCCAGGGGGCCCAGCTCGATGATGTGGTCCGCCAGGGAAATGACCTGGCGGTCATGCTCCACCACCAGGACGGTGTTGTGCTGGTCCCTGAGCTGCTGCAGCAGGTCGCAGATGCGCCGCACGTCCGCCGGGTGCAGCCCGGCGGTGGGCTCGTCGAAAATATAGGTGATATTGGTGAGGCTGCTGCCCAGGTGACGCACCATCTTCAGCCGCTGCAGCTCACCGCCGGAGAGGCTATCCGTCCGTCGGGAGAGGGTCAGGTAGCCCAGGCCCACCCGGACCATGGCCTCCAGGCCCACCCGGATCTGCCGGGCCAGGGATGCGCCCAGAGGGTCCCGAATGTCTTCCAGCACCCCCACCAGGTCCGACACCTGCATGCCGTTGTAGTCCACGATGTTATAGCCGTTTATCCGGGAGGCCAGGGCGGCGGGATTCAGCCCGCTGCCGCCGCAGGCGGGACAGGGGCGGCGGCACATGAGGCTCAGGGCCTCCTCCTGCACGCTCTTTTTCAGGCCCCCGATGTCCCGGTTTTTATACAACCGGTTGAACCGGGTCACCACACCCTCGTAGGGCAGGTGGGAGACCTGGCCGGTGTTTTTATAGATATGGTCGATGATCAGCGGCTCCCGGGTGCCAATGCGCAGCACATGCCACTCCTCATCCGTGTAGTCCCGGAGCTTCTTGTCCGGGTCCAGATAGGGGTTATTGGTGTAATAAATGCTCTGCCAGCTGCCGCCGGAGAACTGGGAAAAGCGGATGGCTCCCTCGTTGATGCTCTTGTCCCGGTCGAACATGGCCTCCTCGTCCAGGGCCGTCTCCTGGCCCAGACCGGTACACACCGGGCACATGCCCCGGGGATGGTTGAAGGAATAGGCCATGGACCCGCCGGCGCTGGGCCGGCCCACCCGGGAAAACAGCATCCGGATCAGCGGGGCAATATCCGACGCGGTGCCCACGGTGGACCGGGCGTTGGCGCCGATGGGCTTCTGATCCACCACCACGCAGGGGGTCAGGCCCTGGATGGACTCCACCTCCGGCCGCCTGTGATGGGGCATCCGGCTGCGCAGGTAGAGGGGCAGGGTCTCCTGCCACTGGCGGCGGCTCTCCTCAGCAATGGTGTCAAAGGCCAGGGAGCTTTTGCCGGACCCGGATACCCCCGTCAGCACCACCAGCCGCTCCTTGGGGATGCGCAGACAGAGCTTTTTCAGGTTATTCTCCGCTGCGCCGGTGATCTCGATCATACCGCGTTCTTCCATGTCCGTTCACTCCCCTCCTGCAGCCTTTTGCCGTAGGTGCGCCAGGTCGTCCATAGCGGCCCGGGTGCGCTCGTGGTCCGCACCGAGAATTTTCGTGTAGGTCTGCACCGCCTCCTTCAGGGGCGTGATGCCCTGGTCCGGCCGGCCCTGCCCCTCGCAGCACCAGCGGATGTGCTGGCAGAGAGCGGCGTAGGCCAGGGTCTTCCCGGAGGACTGCAGGGTGTAGGCGGCTGCCTTCCGGTACAGGGCCGCCGCCTGCCAGTAGCTGCCCAGGGCGTAGAGGATCCCACCCATGCTGCCCAGGGCGTCGGCATAGTGCCAGCGGTCGTCATAGGGACATTTTTCGTATTCCTGCAGGGCCCGGTTCATGCACTGCAGGGCCTGCTCCCGGTCACCCAGGGCATAGTGCAGGGTGGCCAGGTTGCTGTAGGTGGCGCCCAGGGTGAACTGCAGCTGGGGCGTCAGGTCAATGAGCGCCACCGCCTCCTCCAGACAGGCCAGGGCCAGGGCCGGCTGGCCGCCCTCCCGATAGGCCAGGGAGAGGTTGTTCAGGGACCCGATGTAAGGGGCACTGGCCCGGCCGCAGGTGTTGTGGTAGATCTTCCGGGCCTGCAGATACAGGTCGATGGCCCGGGTATAGTCGCCCATCTGGCGGTAGGTCCCGGCCATGTTGTTCAGGGTCGCCGCGTAGAGGGTGGTCTCGGCGGCCCCGGCGTTTTCCGCCACGGTCCTGGCCCGCTCAAAGGCCGCCAGAGAGTGGTCGTACTGCTCGCAGCTGCGGTAGAAGCTGCCCAGCTCCCCGCAGACGGTCACCATATATTCCGCGTCCTCGTTCGGATCGTTGGATTCAATGCAGTGCAGCAGGAAGGTCTCCACGCCCACCGGGTCGTTGCTGCAGCAGCGGCTGCCCAGCTGCTCGTAAAAATGATCGATGCTGTCCTTCATAACGATCCCTCCTTCCGTTGTACTGTAAGAAGCATACCACAAAATGGACGGCAATGGTTTGCTGCGTTTCATGTGAACTTTGCCGCTTATGGCACAGTGGGCCCCGGAAAGGTGAGATGCGGCAAAAAACAGGAGAGGAAAGGCACATTCTGCCGCCCGGGGATACGCTACAATAAAATCAGCCGGTGGGCGCCCTGTACGCCGCCCGGACAAAAGATCGCAGGAGGTCACTATGGATAATTTTACTTTTTATAGCCCCACCTATTTTGCCTTTGGCAAGGGCACCGAAAACGAAACCGGCAAGTATGTAAAGAAATACGGCGGCCACAAGGTCCTCATCCACTTCGGCGGCGGAAGCGTCAAGCGCAGCGGCCTGCTGGACCGGGTGAAGGCTTCCCTGGATGCCGAGGGCATCGCCCACGTGGAGCTGGGCGGCGTGAAGGCCAGCCCCCACGCCGACCTGGTGTACGAGGGCATCGAGCTGGCCAAGAAGGAAGGCGTGGACTTCGTTCTGGCCATCGGCGGTGGCTCCGTCATGGACTCCGCCAAGGGCATCGCCCTGGGCGTGAAGTACGACGGCGACTTCTGGGATTTCTACTGCGGCAAGAAGGGCCCCGTCACCGAGGCGCTGCCTGTGGGCTGCGTGGTCACCATTGCCGCCTCCGGCTCCGAGGGCTCCACCGACTCCGTGGTGACCCTGGTCACCGAGGACGGCCACCAGTATAAGCGCTGCGCCGACGGCGACATTCTGCGCCCCCTGTTCGCCATCATGAACCCCGAGCTGATGATGACCCTGCCCCCCTATCAGACCGCCAGCGGCCTGGCCGACATCTTCGCCCACTGCCTGGAGCGCTATTTCTCCCACACCAAGGACTGCGAGCTCACCGACCGCATGCTGGAGGCCGTGATGCTGACCATCATCAAGGAAGGCCGCCGCGTCATGAAGAACCCCAACGACTATGAAGCCCGGGCCAACATCATGTGGGCCGCCATGGTCGCCCAAAACAACAGCACCGGCGTGGGCCGTGCCCAGGATTGGGGCACCCACCACATGGATAACGAGATCGGCATCCTGTACGGCGCTTCCCACGGCGCGGGCCTGGCCCTGCTGTTCCCCTACTGGATGGAGTATGCCATGAAGGCCAACGGCCCTGAGCTGTTCGTGAAGTTCGCCACCCGCGTCTTCGGCTGCCAGAACGATTTTGAGCATCCCGAAGTCACCGCGATGGAGGGCATCCGCTGCGTGCGCCAGTTCATGAACGAGCTGAATATGCCCGCCACCATCAGCGAGCTGGGCGGCAAGGAGGAGGACATCCCCGTCATGGTGGAGAATATGTTCCACGGTGCCCCCAATCACGGCAACTTCGTGAAGCTGACCCCGGAGATCGCCGCCGAGATCTATCACATGGCCCTGTAAGCCCAATTTATGATTTAACCATTTCTATTTCTTTTCCAAACCACTCCTTCAAACATGAAACCGCCGGGGAAAAGCTCTCATCCCCGGCGGTTTCATGCGGTAGGGGGGCAAGAGAAGAAAAGGCCGCGAGACGGGAAGGAAGGGAGTGCGAGGGAAACCCAGGAGGGGTGTCCCTCGCTATTCAGATCAACAGTTTTTGGAGCAATGAAAATGCTCCAAAAACTTATGTCAAGCTGGCCAAGGAATAATAGGAGGAAAGAGAAATGGCAATGATGACCGCGAAAGAGTATATCGACTCCCTGCGTAAGCTGAACACCCGGGTGT
>CAMBKF010000043.1 GCA_945868085.1 uncultured Oscillibacter sp. | reverse complement strand
GGGGGCTGCCCCTGCCCGGGATTTAATGCCCCCCCTGCCCCCCCGGAGGGGGGGAGACGGTGCAGTGCTCGCGACATGTGCGTGAGAGAAAATACCTCTCAGGCTGCCAGTGTGGAATTTTGCCGCCTTGCGGCAAAATTATGCGCGCAGCAGACTGCAAGCCTTTTGGCATAAAATTCCGAAGGAATTTTAGCCAGTTATTGAAATATCTTCCACACATCCTGGAACGTCACCGCCAGCATCAGCAGCATCAGCAGCGCAAAGCCCGCAATGTGGACATAGCTCTCAAACTTCTGCGGGATGCGCTTGCGGATCACCAGCATGCACAGGGCGTTGATGACCAGGAAGAATATCTTTCCCCCGTCCAGGGCCGGCAGCGGCAGCAGGTTCATCACCGCCAGGTTCACGGCGATCATAGCCGCCAGGTACGCAATGTTCCGCACGGCGGCGGAGGCCGAGCCGCTGCTCTCCCCCACGTCGGTAATAACGGTCACGATGCCCACCGGCCCGCTGATGTCCTTGATCCCGGCCTGGCCCGTCACCAGCATCTGCAGCGACAGGCGCACCATGCGCACGAAGTCTATAGCGTTGGCAAAGCTGTAGCCGATCCGGTCACCGACGCCGGCCTCCTTCACGGAAAAGGTCAGCCCGTAGCCGGTGTAGGCATTGCCGTTTTTGTCGGTATATTCCCGCAGCTCCATGGGGACGCTGGAAAGCTCCACCTTCTCGCCGCTGCGGAGCACCGTCAGGTCATGGGTGCCGCTCTGCTTCAGATTCAGCAGCAGGCTCACGTCGCTGTAGACATAGATCCGTTCGCCGTCGATGGCGGTAACCTTGTCGCCGGCCAGGAGTGTCCCCTCCAGGGGGCAGCCCTGGGCAAAGTCGGCGATCACCGGGGTGACGAACGCCTTCGCCCCGCCATACAGACATAGGATGATCAGCAGGCCCGCCAGGAAATTCATCACCGCGCCGGCGGCAAAGATCAGCAGCTTCGCCCAAAAGCCCTGGTTTTCCAGGGCCCGGGGATCCTCGGAGGTCTCGTCCTCCCCCTCCATGGCGCAGAATCCGCCGAAGGGCAAGCACCGCAGGGCATATAGGGTCTCCCCCTTCTGCTTTTTGAAGATGGCGGGACCCATGCCGATGGAGAACTCGTTCACCTTCACCCCGCAGGCTTTCGCCGCCAGAAAATGCCCCAGCTCATGGACGGCGATGAGCACGCCGAATACCAGCACCGCAACCAAAACATACAAAACAGTGGACATAGTCGCTCCCATCTGACGCCGCGGCGCCATTTTTTTACCGGGCAGCCTCCCGGCCCAACCGGTCTGCTTCCAGTATATCCCCAAGGCTCGGCTGATATTTCACCGCCACCCGGGAAAGGGCCCGCTCCACCCGGCGGGCGATGTCATTGAACCCGATCTCCCCCCGCAAAAACTGCGCCACGGCCACCTCGTTGGCCCCGTTCATAATGGCGCAGGCGGTGCCCCCGGCAGCGGCGCAGTCCTTGGCGATGCGCAGGCAGGGGAACGCTTCCTCATCCGGGGCACTGAAGGTCAGAGGCCCGCAGGAGAGCAGGTCTAAGGTCCTATCCGGGGTCTCGGCCCGGTAGGGATAGGTCAGGGCGTAGCGGATGGGCAGCTTCATATCCGGTGTGCCCAGCTGGGCGATCATAGCCCCGTCCCGGTACTCCACCAGGGAGTGGACGATGCTCTGCCGGTGGATCACCGCATCCACCTGGGACAGGGGCAGGCCGTACAGCCGCATGGCCTCGATGATCTCCAGGCCCTTGTTCATAAGGGTAGCGGAGTCGATGGTGATTTTTGACCCCATGTTCCAGTTGGGGTGCTTCAGAGCGTCCGCCGCCGTCATATGCTCCAGCTCTGCAAACGTCTTGCCGAAAAACGGCCCGCCGGAGCAGGTAAGCAGGAGCCGCTTCACCTCGCCCCGATCCTGGCAGCCCTGGAGGCTCTGGAAAATGGCCGAATGCTCCGAATCCACCGGCACGATCTCCGCGCCGTATTTCTCCGCCTCCGCCATCACCAGCTCTCCGGCGCACACCAGGGTCTCCTTATTGGCCAGGGCAATGCGCTTTTTTTTGCGGATAGCCGCGAGGGTCGGCTCCAGGCCCACGCTGCCCATGACCGCCGTGACCACGGTGTCGCTCTCGGCCAGCTCTGCCGCCGCCAGGAGACCCTCCATGCCGCTCATGACCCGGATGGGCAGATCCTTCAGCCGCTCCCGCAGCTCCCGGGCGGCATTTTCCTCAAACACGGCAGCAAGGCACGGGCGAAATTGCCGTGCCTGCTGCTCCAACAGATCAATTTGTCGTCCGGCGGTGAGAGCCGCCACCTGCAGGCCCAGCTCCTGGGCCACCTGCAGCGTCTGCCGGCCCACGGAGCCGGTGCTGCCCAAAACAGATATACACTTGCTCATTTTCTCACATCCCCACCGCGCAGGCGATCATCCACACCACCGGGGCGGCGAAGATAACGCTGTCAAACCGGTCCAGCACGCCGCCGTGACCCGGCAGCAGGCGGCCGTAATCCTTGATGCCGCACTGGCGCTTGATAACGGAAAAGCTCAGATCGCCCAGCTGGCCCATAAACGCGCCCACCAGGCCGATGACCATGCACCAGCCGATAGAAAGTGCCTGCAGCGTGACGAAGAAGAACACGATGCGAAAGACGATCATGCCCAGCACACCGCCGATGAGGCCGCCCACGGCGCCCTCCACGGTCTTTTTGGGGCTGGCCTTGGGCGCCAGCTTATGCTTGCCGCAGGCCATGCCCGTAAACAGGGCCGCCGCGTCGCTCATGAAGGCCGCCACCAGGGGCATCAGCACCAGTCCGCCGCCGTAGTTCAGCAGCCGCAGTCGCAGCAGGCAGCTCATGGCCAGGGGGATGGCCACGCCGCCCAGCAGCACCGCGCAGATGTCCTGGAACGCCACGGCATTTACCCGGCCGTACCACCGCACCGCCAGCAAAAACAGCAGCACCGCCGCCGCGCACAGCAGCCAGGGGACGGCCACCAGGACTGTGCCCTTGTATTCTTCCCTGCCCGCGTAGGTAGCAAACACCGTCAGCACGGCCAAAACGCCCGCCAGGACCCACAGCTGCTTTGTCTTTTCCGGTCCGCTCACCGCCGCCAGCAGTTCGTGGGCACCGATGATGCCCAGTGCCGCCAGCAGCACCGCCGTGGCCCAATGAGGCGCCCAGCACAGCACCAAAAGCAGCAGCGGGATGCCGATGACCGCCACCAATATTCTCTGTTTCATAGCTTCAGTTCCTTTTTTATATTTCTCTTACTTGACTCCGCCGAAGCGGCGGTCCCGCTGCTGGAAGGCCACGATGGCCTCGTCCAGATCCTTTTCGCCGAAGTCCGGCCACAGGGTATCGCAGAAGTAAAACTCCGAATACGCACACTGCCACAGCAGGAAATTACTCAGCCGCAGCTCGCCGCCGGGGCGGATGATTAGCTCCGGATCGGGGATCCCGGCGGAGTAGAGATGCTTTTCCAGGTTCTCCTCCGTCATCTCCTCCCCCGCTGCCACGCAGAGCTTGGCCGCGTGGAGGATCTCGTCCCGCCCGCCGTAGTTGATGCACAGGTTTGCCTGGAAGCCCTCCACCCGGTCGGCCACCGCATTGGCCTTATGGGCCAGGTCCTGCAGCTCCGGGCTCAGGGCCGTGAGGTCCCCGAAAAAGCGGAGCTTCATCTGATCCCGCTCCATGGTGTCGATGGCCTCCTGCATGTACTTTTTCAGCAGGCTCATGAGTGTGCTCACCTCGTCGGCGGGCCGCTTCCAGTTCTCCGTGGAGAAGGCGTAAATGGTCAGATACTCCACGCCCAGGGCCTTGCAGTACAGGGCGATCTTGCGAAACGTCTCCGCGCCTACCTTATGGCCGGCAGTACGAGGAAGCCCGCGCTTCTTCGCCCAACGACCGTTGCCGTCCATAATGATAGCGATGTGGCGGGGAAGGCGGCTTTTATCCACCTGCCCCGCCTTGTGAGAGACTTTTTTAGAAAACAGCCCCATCAGACAGACATCAGTTCCTTTTCCTTGATCTCCAGGAGCTTATCCAGCTCCTTGCAGTTGTCGTCGGTGATCTTCTGCATATCCTTTTCCGCGGTCTTCAGCTCATCCTCGGTGATCTCGGAAGCCTTCTGCATCTTCTTGAACTTGTCCATGGCGTCCCGGCGGATGTTGCGCACGGCCACCTTGCCGTTTTCGGAATACTTATGGATCTGCTTCACCAGCTCCTTGCGGCGCTCCTCGGTGAGCTGGGGGAAGGACAGACGGATGCACTTGCCGTCGTTCTGGGGGTTGATGCCCAGATCGGACTCCAGAATGGCCTTTTCGATGGCCCGCAGCAGGGACCCGTCCCAGGGGGTGATGACCAGGGTCCGGGGATCCGGGGATGCCACGCTGCCCACCTGCTGGATGGGCGTGGGGGTGCCGTAATAGTCCACGGAAATGCGGTTGAGCACAGCGGCGTTGGCACGGCCCGCGCGCACAGCGGCGAAATCATTCTTCACGGACTCGATGCTCTTTTTCATCTTTTCTTCGTAGATCTTGTATTCGTCTTTCAGCATGGGTTTTATGCCTCCTTCACTATTGTACCGATTTTTTCACCGCGCAGGACGCGGATAATGTTGTAGGGATCCTTCAGGGCAAATACCAAAACGGGGATGTGGTTATCCATGGACAGGCTGGTGGCCGTGCTGTCCATCACGGCCAGGTGCCGCTTGAGCACCTCGTCATAGGTGATGGCGTCGAACTTCTTCGCCTCGGCGAACTTGGCCGGGTCGCAGTCGTACACGCCGTCGATATTCTTGGCCAGGAGGATGACGTCCGCGCCGATCTCCGCCGCCCGCAGCACCGCCGCGGTATCCGTGGAGAAGAAGGGGCTGCCGATGCCGCAGCCGAAGATGACCACGCGGCCCTTTTCCAGGTGCCGGATAGCCCGGGCCCGGATATAGGGTTCGGCCACTTCCTTGATCTCCAGGGCGGTCTGCACCCGCACGTCCACGCCCTTCTGCTCCAGCACGTCGGCCATGGCCATGCAGTTCATGGCCGTGGCCAGCATGCCCATGTGGTCGGCCCGGGTGCGCTCGATGTAGCCCTCGCCGTTCTTCACGCCGCGCCAGAAGTTGCCGCCGCCGATGACGATGCCCACCTGCACACCCATTTCCACGCATTCCTTGATGACATCCGCCACCCGGCCCATGACCTGAAAGTCCAGGCCGAAGTGCTTCTCCCCCGCCAGGGCCTCGCCGCTGATCTTCAGCAGCACCCGTTTATATTTCGGCTCGTCCATACGAATCCTCCTGTTTTTATTCTCCACAGTATTTTACAATACTTCCCGCCTTTTGTAAATGAAATTTTCGCAAAAGGCGGCTCTTGTTTTTCTCCGCCCAGGGGATATAATGGGATTATCAGAATCTGTCATTGCGAAGCCAGTGCGCACACTGGCTGTGGCGATCCGTGTCCCCCAAAGGACGGGAGGACGGATTCCCACGGTCGCTTTGCTCCCTCGGAATGACAGAAGCGGAATTCTTACAGCAAAAGGAGAAATACACCATGGAGCTTCGCCATGTCTTAGGCAGCACCTATGTGGCCGTGGCCACCACGGCCCTGCTGCCCATTTATAAGTTAAACGAAACCGACATCGTCCTGATGGACACCGGATACGCCAAGCTGGACCGCAGCGGCCTGACCCATCTGCTGGAGGACAACAACTTCCACCTCAAGGGCATCCTCTGTTCCCACGCCCATTTTGACCACACGGGCAACGTCCGCTATCTCCAGCAGCGGTATGGCGCCCTGGCCGCCGCGCAGATCATCGAGGCGGGCATCTCCGTGAATCCCGACGCCTACCGCGCCAACTATGTGGCCCTGACCTATGGCCGCAGCCGGGCCTATTTTCTGGAGGAATGCTTCACCGCCGATGTCATCATCCCCGCCGACGCCACGGAGCTGGAATTTTGCGGCGTGAAATTCGGCATCCTGCAGCTCCCCGGCCACAGCGCCGGCCACATCGGCATCATCACCCCGGACGGGGTAGCCTACCTGGGTGACTGCCTCATCAGCCGCTCGGAGATCCAGGGGGCCAAGCTCCCCACCTCCATGTTCATCGCCCGGGACTTAGAGAGCAAGCGCAGCCTCTATGGCCTCCACTGCCCGGCCTACATTCTGGCCCATAAGGAGGTGCTGACGGACATCACCGACCTCATCGGCGAGAACATCCGCTTTCTTGAGAGCAAGGCCCGGGAGATGCTGGACTGTCTCCAGGACGGCATGACCTTTGATGCGTGGATCTACGAATTCTGCAAGAGGGAAAACGTCCGCACCCACAACCAGCTGAAATTCAGCGTTGTGGAGCGGAATTTCTCCAACTTCGCCGACTGGATGGAGGACGAGGGCACCGTGGAGGTCCGGCGGGAATTCTGTGCCAAGAAGTACTATCACGGACAGGCAAAATAAGGTAGGATATACTATAATCACAGCAGTGCAAAAAGACCGGCAGAAATCTGCCGGTCTTTTATTGCGGCTATGGCAGCTGCCTGGCTATTCATGCTCCGTTATGGGCGGGATAAAGTTCTCAATGGCGGAGCGCAGCTTGGGGTGGCGGATGACAAAATGAATGGCCGGGGCCTTGCCCTTGGACACCATGACCCACCGCCCCTGGTGGATGAGGATCTGCAGGTTGCGGAAGGCCTGGCTCCCGCTCATCTCCCAGCGATAGTTCGGGTACTGCGCGGCAAAAGCCTTCGTCTCGCTTAAATGCGCCGCATATTCCTCCCGGCTGTACGGGACGTCGGTTTCGCAGAACACCCCCGAAAGCTCCAGCACCGGGGGCTTCTCCCGGAATTCCTCCGGCGCGAAGACAGGGATCTCATCCTCCACCGTTTCCTCTGCCAGGATGGTCAGGACCCTTTGTCTCTGCGCAGCGGCATACCTTTTTATTCTCTGTATTTGCGCCGCGTCAACGCCGTTTCGGGCCAGGATGCGCTCCAGGAGGCCCTCACTGATGGTGTACAGCGGCAGCGTGGATAGAATGCTGCGGCGAGGGCCGGGCTTCTGAGTGTCGGCCAGCAGGAAGGTGCTTCGCTCGCTTTCCCGGTCGCTGCGGTAGATGTCCATAAGGGGGTAGGCGCTCTCCAGCAGGGCCCGGGCCCGCCTGGCATAATGGTCCAGCTCCCGCTTGTTTTTGGTCAGGTAATACCGTCCCTCCCCGTGATGCCCGGCAATGGCCTCGCCGCTGAGGGCCGCCGCCCCGGACACCTTCAGCAGGTGTAAAAAGGGACCGCCGGCGGCGTTTTTCAGATAGTAGGGCGAAATCTGCCCGGTCATGTACATGGGGATCCAGCTCTCCAGGCCCAGCATCATCTCCTCGAAGGAGCGGTCCAGGTTATGGATCTGGTTCAGGTGCAGGCCCTTTTTCAGCATCATGGCCATGCCGAACATCCACTTTTTGGGGAACTCCGGGTCCCGGGCCATTTCCCCCATGGGCATGTCGCTGTACATGGTCACCGGGTCCATGGACCGGCTGAGCACCGTGGCCTTGAGAAAGTCCAGCTCGCTGTCCATCATCTCCCCCAGGCCGTAATAATAGCGGGCTGTGGGCAGCTGGAAGGGCATGGAGGGCACCTTCAGCTCGTCAAAATGGATGGCCTTGATATACTCGTTCAGGTCGAACCCGTCCAGCTTGCTCAGAAAACCGGTGATGTCGCCCTCGCTGCGGGTGGTCTGCTCCTGCATCAGCCAGCTGCACAGGCGCGTATAGCGGGCGGAGAGGTCCGTGATCTCCTTCGCTGGGCAGCCCAGCAGCTCCGCCAGGGCCTCCAGTTCCCGGGGAGAAGCGGCCTCCCGGGCCACGAAGGAGGCTACAGCCCCGGCAAACTGCCGGGAATCGGCGGGCCGCCGGCTGCCGCTGCGGATGCGGAAGATGGTGGACGGGTCGTAGTTGGTGTACTGGCACAGGCGGGTGAGGTTGAGGCCCAGGGCCGAGACCAGGGTGTTAAAATTGCGGCGCAGCTGCTCCTTATCCGTGGCCACAAAGTCCTCGCAGGCGGCAAAGGCCGAGCGCGCGGCGTCGGCTGTAAGGTCCGGCCGGCCCCGCTGCGCAGCGATCTCCCCCAAAGCGCGGCACAGGCCCTCAAAGGCCGGGGTACCCAGCTCCGGGACCCGCTCGCCGTTTTTATAGCGGCTGAAGGAGGCGGCGGATATGCCGGACAGGGCGCACAGCTCCTTGCCCGTGCAGGAGAGCTGGCGGAGGTATTCGCTTAATTGCTGGCAGAATTTCATGGCTTCGCTCCGGAAAGTTTTATTTTTGCCTATTATACAAGAGTCGCGGCCAAAAGGAAAGTATTTCGCGGAATATAATTCCAAAACTGTCAATTGACTCTTTGGAAAACGCGCTGTAGCCGCCCCCGCTCTATGCTATAATTATCAACAAATATCTATGGAGGAGAAGATAAAGAAAATGGAAAAATCCGGAAAAATACGCCTCCTCTCCGGGGCCCGGCTGCTCCTTTGCGCGGCGCTGGCGGCTGCCGCGCTGTGCGGATGCTCCGCCTCGCCCGGCGGGGCCAAAGGGCCGGAGCCGTCCGGCGGGCAGACCGCGTCCACCGGGGCCGAGCCGGTAAAGCTGGAGCAATATCTGCTGAAAAACCGGGGCATCGCCTACGACCAGTCGGACTATCCCAAGCTGGTGGGCGGGGAGGGCATCATCGACCTCACCTCGGAATTCGACTGCAATGTAGACCATAGTTACAGCACCGACATCAACGACATCGTTGTCTCCGGCGGCAAGCTGTACCTGGCCAATCTCAACACCCCCTCCTTCAACGGCCAAAGCCTTTGGCAGGCGGGCGTCCTGCCCGGCAGCGACGTGGTCTCCTGGCACATGACCTACGACGGCGAGATGGGCAGTCTTTACCTGAAGGGCGGCGCCGGGTACAAGGTCAGCGCCCGCCCCTTCTCCGCCCTGCCCCTGGACAGCGCCCAGTCCACCCTCTTTGCCAAGGTGTACCGCTACGCCGCGGACGGCAAGACCCTGGAGGACCATACTGCCGAGTTCCTGAATGCCCACAAGGTGTATACGAACGGCGGCCCCACCATTGTATTTATAGGTGAGCAGGTGTATCTGCTTTTCCCCGCCCAGTATCTGGATCCGGACACCACCGGGTGGAACTGGTACCGGGATATGGGCTGGCGGGAGTACATCGCCTTTGACCTGGACCTGTCGGCCATCGGCGGTGAAACCCCCATCCGCCTGTTTAACTGCAACATTCTCATGACCGACCGGGCGTTTTACGAGCTCTACTACGCCTCCGAGCCCCTGGACGACTCCGATGCCGAGGCCCAACTGGCCCCGGACGGCTCCGTGTCCCCCTACTTCCCGTCGGCCACGCACCCCAACTGCCCCCTGGCCCTGCGCAGGATCACCCTGCTCACGGACTTCTACACCGATGTCCGCTGCATTTCCACCGGGTCTGTCATCACCGACGACTACACCATTCTGCCCATCAAGGATATCATCACCGAGGGCTACGGCGACTACGACAGCTATAGCCCCACCAGCTTCGACACCATTCGGTAACGCGCAAGAAGGAGGAAAATGAATATGAAAAAGTCCCTGTCCCTGCTCCTGGCCCTGCTTCTGATCCTGTCTATGACCGCCTGCGGCAGCAAGACCACCGTCAATGACGACGGCACTGTGACGGAGCGGACCGAAAAGGGCGTCACGGTCACGCAAACCGCCGCCAAGGCCGTGCAGACGGAAAAATATGAAACGGCGGATTTCAGCATCACCATTCCCAAGGGCTGGACCGTCACGTCCGGCGGCACCAATATCTACCACAGTATCCGGGTGTATGACCCCGCCGAGCCCCTGAACCAGATGTTCGTCCTGCTGAAGGCGGACGTCCTGCTCCACAGCCAGGCCGGCAAGGAAGCCTATCAGCAGCTGTATAACATGGGCAACACCCAAATGGTGCTCTTTGCCAAGGCGGCGGTACTGGAAAATCCATCCACCGAGGGATTTTTCCAAATCTTCCCCCAGTATGCGGCCTTCGTGTCGGAGGTAGAGCCGAGTTATGCGGGATATGTGTTCCCCCAGTTCAATAACTTCACCGTCACCGACCGCTATCCCTCCACCAGCCCCATGAAGGGCTCCGCCCTGGGCGATGAGCAGCTCCGGGCCACCTTCACGGAGAACGGCCGGGAGGGCGAGGGTCTCTTTGCCGCCAGCGTGGTGGACTTCGGCAGCACGCCCATCTCCGGCGGCACCCTCATCGGCTATCAGCTCCAGACCGCTGACGGCGGCTACTACATGGCCTACAATATTATGGCCATCACCGCCGCCAAGGACAGCTTCATCGAGTGGGAAAGCGTCCTGGCCGACTGCATGAAGACCCTGCAGTATTCCGACCGCTTCGTCTCCGCCGCCAACCAGGCCAGCAATGAAAAGGTGGCCCTGGCCAACCAGATCAGCCAAAATTTCAACGCCACCATGGACGGCTTCATGGCCTCCTGGGAGAGCCGCAACAAAAGCCAGGACATCATGAGCCAGAAGCAGAGCGATGCCACCCTGGGCTACGAGCGGGTATACGATACCGAAACCGGCGAAATTTACAAGGCCACTAACGGCTTTACCGATGTGTATGACGGCAAGCGCTACCAGCCCGTCACCGACGATAACATGTATGCCCAGCCCATCAGCGGGTATATTGAGAAGCAATCCTGAGAAACGAACCTAAAGGAGGCCAAAGAAATGTCAGAATCCAGAACTTTTATGCTCAACGGCGTGGACGCGCAGACCGTGGTAGATCACCTGACGGATTTCCTGCACGGCGAAAAGGGCATGGAGGTGCAGAGCACCCGGACCCCGGATGGCTATATCCTGCAGGCCGGCCAGCCCAAGGACACCTGGAAGACCCTCACAGGCATGCGCCTGGCGACCACGGTGCAGATCGTCGTCACCGGAGAGCAGATGAATGTGCTCATCGGCGAAGGCCAGTGGACGGATAAGATCGGCGCAGGCGCCATCGGCCTGTTTGTGGCCTGGCCCCTGGCCATCACCGCCGGCATGGGTGCCTTCAAGCAGAAAAAGCTGCCGGGGGAGATCTTTCAGGAAATTGAGCGGTGCATTTTCTCCCAGGGGAAACCCGGTCCCGTGAGCAGTGCCGCCCCGGCGGCCCAGGATAAGATCCCGTGCCCGGCCTGCCAGGCCATGGTGCCCGCCGGATCCAAATTCTGCAGCCAGTGCGGCGCCAAGCTGAGCCGACCCGAATGTCCCGCCTGCGGCGCTGAAGTACCGGCAGGAAGCGCCTTCTGCCCGGAATGCGGGCAGAAGCTGTGACTACATACCCCAGGCAGAAAATGATTTTTGAAAAAGGAGAAGGCTTATGAAAACAAGACCCATCCAGAGAAAACTGCTGACCGTTCTGCTGGCGCTGTGCATGGTGCTGTCGCTGGTGCCTATGGTGGCCCTTGCCGCGCCGTCTGCGGCATCGGATACGGCAGACTTCACCGTTCAGGGCGGTACCCCAGCCATAGACCTGCTGAATCAGTACCGGACCGGCACGGGCATCTCCTCGTGGGATAACAGCTCCAAGACCCTGACCCTCCGGGGCATCGACTTCACCACCACCGCCCAAACAGCTGTAAAGCTGCCCGCCGGGTCCATCGTCGTCCTGGCCGACGGCAGCGTCAATGCCATCCGCAGCGGCGACGTCTCGATCGATGCGTCCGGCACCTACAAAAATCATACCTTCATCAGCGCTCTGGACGCTGCGGGCAGCCTCACCATCCAGGGCGGTCCCGCGGGCACAGGCAGTCTGAAGATCCTTGCCGGCAATGTCAATAACAGCGGCAACAGCTGGATCTATTCCTCGGGCATCACCGTGGACGGCGACTTCACCGTCAAGGGCGGTCATGTGACGACCCGGGGCGGTTCGGTGGAGAGCCAGGACATCTGCTTTTCCATCGGCGTCAATATGGACAGCGATACGCCGAATAAAGCCCTGCTGGTCACCGGCGGCACCCTGACGGCCATTGCCGGCGAGGCGTATGAGCTGCAGGAGGACGGCACTAAAATAGAGGAGTTCTCCCGGGGCGTGTATATGTACCGGGGTAGCGTCTCCGTGTCCGGGAGCGGCAAACTGACCGCCCAGAGCGTGCCGGCCATGGTCGAGGGAGGCGTCCTGTCCAACGGCCTGTATATTTCCGTGGGTGATCTGCTGGTCGCCGGCGCCGGTGAGGTCGAGGCCTCCGGTGCCTATGGCGTGTATATCTCCGGCGGCGGTATCCGGCTGGACGGCGGCAAGCTCACCGCTGCAAGCACTCAGCCCGCGGACGCTTACGGCACCCTCGGCAATGCCGTTGATGTGGATGCAGACAGCGGCGCAGTCACGTCCAATGCCGGCAATATCACTGTAAACGGCGGCACCCTGGAGACTGTAAACGGCAAAATTTATATGTCCAGCTACGGAACTGCCGAGACCCAGGGTCTGTTCACCGTCACCGGCGGCGCGGTCGTGAATGAAGGCGCATTGTACGGCGCTAAAAAGCTCCTGATCTCCGGCGGCACCGTGCAGACCCAGCGGGTCAGCGCCAAGGAGCTGGCCCTGTCCGGCGGCTCTCTCACCATTCGGGAGCCGGTGCGCAAAAACCCGTACAGCGGGAAGCTGTATGCTCTCCCCGCCGTGGACGCGAGAGCTCTTGCCGTCAGCGGCGGCACCCTGGATGTCGCCTGGGATTGGGGCGAATATACACCCATCGTTTTGCCCAAGGATGAAGAGTACAATGATGTGGGGATCCTAGTGCGGATGCCTTATGATACCGACACCGCTTCCTTCACCGGCGGCACCTCCGCCTTGGACACGGGCTTCGCCGGGAACACGGCCTTGCTGCTCCAGGGGCAGTTGACTCTAGGCGACGGCATGGCGGAGACCGGCGCGGATGCCAGCCACCGTCAGGCAGGCTCCGACCCTGTAAAATTTGCAGCGGCAGTCGTGACGCCCCCGGAGATCGAAGTGGTGGAGATCAACCATGTTACCGTCAGCTTCAAGGACGGCGATAAGCCCGTATTCACCGGCAATGTACCCGACGGCGCGAAATATGCCTTCCGGTGTGAGTGGTGGAGCCTGGACAGCGATACCGGTCTGATCTCCACGGAGCCGGAGTGGGGCAGCGGGATCTACAAAAATAAAATTTCTGCCTTTGAAGCCGGAAAGACCTATCATTACGGGGTGTATGTCACTGCATATTACGACGATTTCTCCCCCGACGCCAAGCTGAAAATCAACGGCCAATATGTGAATTATACCCGTGTAGGCGATGAAACCGACAGCCAAAGCATGTGGCTCGAAACGGATCTGACCATGACGCCCCAGGCCGCCGGCACGACGCCCGACTATAAGATCACCGAGGGTGCAAACGGCATTTGGACGCAGAATATCGACGGCACGCTGACCTTCCGCACAAACGGCAGCCTCGCCCAGTTTACCGGCGTACAGGTGGACGGGAACGCGGTCCCCGGGGATGGGTATACCCTGGCCTCCGACTCTGCCTCCGTAACGCTGCAGGCCGATTATCTCGCCGCTCTGGACCTGGGCAAGCACACTCTGACGGTGGTTTTCAGCGACGGTGCATGCAGTGCGGGATTTGAGGTCAAAGCGGCCCCCAGCACCGATCCCGGCACGGTAACTCCTCCCGAGAACCCCGGGAACCCCGAGGATCCCGAAAATCCCGAGAATCCCGAGAATCCTGAAAACCCCGAGGATCCTGGAACGTCCGTCACTCCGGATAATCCCGATACTCCCACCACTCCGGATACCCCCTCCACCCCTGATACCCCGCGGACCGGCGACGCAGGCCATACGGCCCTTTGGATCGCGCTGCTGCTCGTCAGCGGCAGCGCCGCCGCCTGGGTGATCCTCGCCAAGAAAAAAGCCAAGAGCCGCAGCTGAGCGGGCGCAGGGCTCTCCTATCCAGCACAAGTAAATCCCTAAGTGTTCAGCAAACCCCGGCGCGGCCGCATAGGCCGCGCCGGGGTTCAAAAGTCTGTCAAGCCAAAATATACAACCCGCCCGGGGTCTGCCTGCGAAGGATGCCCCGGGCGGGTTTTTCTTTACTCTGTCGGCTTTTTCCTGCCCAAATTACGCAGGAAACCTGTGGCCTGCTTCAGGCCATCCTGGGCAGAGGTCGCCACCTCTTCCCCGATGTCTACGGCCAGGCGCTTGAAGATCTCCACCAAGATGCGCCGGGTCTTCTCGTCCGCCCCGGCGTATTCCTTCACCAGGGCCACCGCGCCGCTCAGGCCCATCTCCTGCACGTCGTCCAGCGTGCGGGCCTTGCCGCCCATGCTGAGGATCTCAAAGAACGCGTCTGTGAAATCCTTCCGCTCCTGGGGTGTCATGGATCCGATCCAGTCCCGCAGCACATCGTCGGACCGGCGCCCCATGGCCGACCGCTCCTCCAGGTGGATGAAGCGGTTGCGCTCCGTGCACCAGGACAGCGCCTCGTGCTGCATAATGGACCGGGCCGTGCTGGCAATGACCGTGTAGTCCTCGCAGTGCTCCAGCAGCACGCCCACGATGGACGATTCCGGGATGAACGTGTGCAGCTTGTCCTTCAGGAGTGCATACTCCGGCCGCTCCGTCATGCTGCGGCTGAAGCCGGGCCCGTCGTTGTTATACACCGCCAGCAGCCGGCCGTAATCCTTGTGGGGCAGGTGCAGGCCCGCCCAGGCCGCCAGGTTGCCGCCCTTGGAGTGCCCGCCGATGCGCACCTTGTGGAACCGGCACAGCCGCATGATCTCGGCGGTATATTCCGCCGCCCGCACCTGGGCCGGAACGGACTCCAGGTAGCTCATGTTGAAGTCTTCCTTCCAGCCCACCAGGGAGGTATCCGTCCCCCGGAAGGCCACAAACACGGACTTATCCGGCAGCAGAAAGGTCACCGCGGCAAACTGCATCTGTGCCTCCTCGTCGCTGCGGTCCTCAAAGGCAAACATCCGCGTCCCGGCAAAGCGCTCCGTCTGCGCCGCCTGCTGCACCACGGGTATGTAGCTGAGCTGGGACAGGCCCAGCTGCTCGTCCTCCGCCGTGAGCTTTTGGCAGATGTCGCTCAGCAAAACCGCCTCCCTGGGATTCCGGGTCAGCAGCTCCGGGAACCGGCGGAAATTGATGTAGGAAATGATGCAGAGCACCAGATTGTCCACCTCGTTGAACGGGTCCACGGAAAAGGGGATGTCCCCCCGCCAGGTGAGATAATCGGCCACTGTGGTGGTATATTTCATGGTTTTCTCCTCTTGGAACACAAGTGTGTCTTAAAATCCTGCGGCAAAATTATGCGCGCGGCAGGCTCGGGGCCTTCTGGCCGAAAAAACATCGTTTTTTCGGCCAGGTTAAAAAAAGGGGAGGCGCATGGCGTCTCCCCTTTTCTTACATTGGATCAGTCCTCGTCGTCCTCAGACTCGTCGGCCAGGTCGCTGAGATCGAACTCCAGCTTCTCGCCGCAGTTGGGGCAGCGGATCTCGCCGCTCTCCAGGGTGTCCTCGTCAAAGACGATCTCCTCCTCGCAGACGGGGCAGGTGGTCTCGAAGTACTCGGCGTCGTCGTCCAGTTCCTCATCGTCCTCATCGTCCATCTCGTAAAGAGCTTCCTCCACCTCGGACAGATCATCGCTGACGGCATCCAGACCGTCCTCCAGATCCACCAGGTTATCGTCGATGTCCTCAAAACGGATGCTCATTTCGTCCAGCACATCGATGATGGCGGCGATGAGCTTGCCTTCCTTGGTTTCCGTGTCCAGAGCCAGGCCCTCGGCCAAACCCTTGAGATACGCGACCTTCTCAGAAATTTCCATATTGCGCTCCTTTCCGAACCGCTGTGACTTCTTGTTTACTTTGCCCGGGACAGGTACTCACCGGTACGGGTGTCGATGGTGATCTTGTCGCCGATGTTGATGAACAGGGGCACCTTCACCTCAGCGCCGGTCTCCACGGTGGCGG
>CAMBKF010000042.1 GCA_945868085.1 uncultured Oscillibacter sp. | reverse complement strand
CCGGCCCCGGCCGGTGGCGTAGGCGGCGCGGATGCCGCTGCGGCCCATGATGATGCCCTTGGTGGGGAAGTCGGGGCCCTTGATGTGCTCCATCAGGTCTGCCAGGGTGGCGTCCGGGTCGTCCAGCACGCAGATGCACGCGCCGATGACCTCCCGCAGGTTGTGGGGCGGGATGTTGGTGGCCATACCCACGGCAATGCCGGAGGAGCCGTTCACCAAGAGATTCGGGAACCGGGCAGGCAGCACCCGGGGTTCCCTCCGGCTCTCGTCGAAGTTGGGGTCCCAGTCCACGGTGTCCTTTTCGATGTCCCGGAGCATCTCGTTGGAGATTTTGGAGAGCCGGGCCTCGGTGTATCGGTAGGCGGCGGCGGGGTCGCCATCCACGGAGCCGAAGTTACCGTGGCCGTCCACCAGCATGTAGCGCATGGAAAAGTCCTGGGCCAGGCGCACCAGGGCGTCGTATACCGATGCATCGCCGTGGGGGTGATACCGGCCCAGCACATCGCCCACGCAGGTGGCGGACTTCTTAAAGGGCCGGTCGCTGGTGAGGTTGTCCTCGTACATGGCGTAGAGAATGCGCCGGTGGACGGGCTTCAGGCCGTCCCGCACATCGGGCAGGGCGCGGCCCACGATAACGGACATGGCGTACTCGATGTACGACTTCTCCATCTCCGGCACCAGGGGCGACTCCACAATGTGCTGCTGGGGATACCGGATCTCCTCCGGATCGTATTGGGGTTTTTTACTCATATCGTTTCTCCTTGTCAGAGGCTTAGATCCTTCCAAAAAGGATTCATCGTTTGGATCAGCTTATTTTTTCTTTTGCGGTTCCAGGATTTTATTTGTTTCTCCCGCGCAATAGCGGAATTTACGTCCGTTGTGGATTCAACATAAACCAGCTTTGTGACATTGTATTTTGCCGTAAAGCTGCCGGGGTCTGCGTGGGTCTTGTGTTCCCAAAGTCTGCGTTCCAGGTCACCCGTCACGCCGGTGTAAAGGGTCACATGGGTGGCGTTTGCCAGGATGTATACATCATAGTACACGCACCGGCCCCCTCTCCTGTCATTGCGAAGCCAGTGGGCACACTGGCTGTGGCAATCCGTTCCCCTCAGCCCTTGCGCAGGGGTATTACGGATTCCCACGACCAGTTTGTGGACTGGTCTCGGAATGACACGCAAATTCTTTCGTTCTCTGTCATTGCGAAGCCAGTGCGCACACTGGCTGTGGCAATCCGTCCCCCCTCAGCCTTTGCGCAGGGATATTACGGATTCCCACGACCAGTCTGCGGACTGGTCTCGGAGTGACACGCAAATTCTTTCGTTCTCTGTCATTGCGAAGCCAGTGCGCACACTGGCTGTGGCAATCCGTCCCTCTCAGCCTTTGTGCATGGGTATTACGGATTCCCACGACAGTGACATCGGTCACTGTCTCGGAATGACACTCCTAAATCGTTAGTAATCCAAATTCACCGCGTACTTGGCCTTTTTCTCGATGAATTCCTTTCTCGGCTCCACCTTCTCGCCCATGAGCACCGTGAAGGTAGCGTCGGCGGCCACGGCGTCGTCCAGGGTGATGCGGCGCAGGGTCCGCTTCTCCGGGTCCATGGTGGTCTCCCACAGCTCGTGGGGGTTCATCTCGCCTAGGCCCTTGAAGCGGCTGATGTCCACCTTGGCGTCGGGGTTGTCCCCCCGGAGCAGGGCGGAGACCTCGTCCCGCTCCTCGTCGGAGTAGGCGACCCGGGTCTGCTTGCCCCGGCTCAGCTTGTAAAGCGGCGGCACGGCGGAATACACATAGCCGTTTTCAATGAGCGGCCGCATAAAACGGAAGAAAAACGTCAGCAGCAGCGTGCGGATATGCGCGCCGTCCACATCGGCATCGGCCATGATGATGATCTTATGATAGCGCAGCTTATCGGCGTCGAACTCGTCGCCGATGCCCGCGCCCAAAGCGGTGATGACGGGCTGGAGCTTGTCGTTGCCGTATACCTTGTCCGCCCGGGCCTTCTCCACGTTGAGCATCTTGCCCCACAGGGGGAGGATGGCCTGGAACCGGGAGTCCCGGCCCTGGGTGGCAGAGCCGCCTGCGGAGTCGCCCTCCACGATGTAGAGCTCTGTCAGCTCGGGGTTATTCTCATTGCAGTCCCGCAGCTTATCGGGCATGGCCGCACCGCCCAGAGCGGTCTTGCGGCGGATGGATTCTCTCGCCTTCCGGGCGGCCTCCCGGGCGCGGTTGGCGGTGAGGGCTTTGTCCAGGATGGTCCTGGCCACCGCCGGGTGCTCCTCCAGATACACCGCCAGCTGGTCAGAAACGATGCTGTCTACCAACGTGCGGATGTAGGCGTTGCCCAGCTTGTCCTTGGTCTGCCCCTCGAACTGAGCCTCCGTCAGCTTCACGGAGATCACCGCCGCGATGCCCTCCCGGCAATCCTCGCCGGAGACCTTGTCGTCCCCGTCCTTGAGCATGCCGTACTTGGTGCCGTAGGCGTTGAGCACCCGGGTGAGAGCGGCCTTGAAGCCGGTCTCGTGCATGCCGCCGCCGGGGGTGTGGATGTCGTTGGCGAAGGAGACCAGGGTCTCGTTGTAGCCGTCGTTATACTGCAGGGCGATTTCCGCCGTGGAGTCCCCCTTGGCGCCGGAGAGATAGATGACCTCCTGGTGGATGGGGGTTTTGTTGCGGTTGAGATAGGCTACATATTCCCGGATGCCGCCCTCGTAGCACATGGTCTCCCCCTGCTCCTGGCCGGGCCGGGCATCGGTGATGGTGATGCGCAGGCCCGCGTTCAGAAACGCCTGCTCCCGCATGCGGGTGTGGAGGATCTCATAGTCGTACACCAGGGTGTCGAACATCTCCGGGTCGGGCTTGAAGGTAACGGTGGTGCCGGTGTGGTCGGTGTCGCCGATGATCTTCATCTCCTGGGTGATGTCGCCCCGGGAGAACTTCATCTCGTAAATGTGGCCGTTTTTGTGTACCTGCACCTCCAGCCACTCAGACAGGGCGTTCACCACGGACGCGCCCACGCCGTGAAGGCCGCCGGAGACCTTGTAACCGCCGCCGCCGAACTTGCCGCCGGCGTGGAGGACGGTGTAAACCACCTCCAGGGCGGGCCGACTGGTCTGGGGCTGGATGTCCACGGGGATGCCGCGGCCGTTGTCGGTGACGGTGATGGTGTCGCCGGGGTTGATGGTCACGGTGATGTCCGTGCAGTATCCGGCCAGGGCCTCGTCGATGGCGTTGTCCACGATCTCGTAGACCAGATGGTGCAGGCCCGAGGAGGAGGTGGAGCCGATGTACATACCGGGCCGCTTGCGCACGGCCTCCAGGCCCTCCAGCACCTGGATCTCCGAGGCATCATATTCCGTATCCACGGCGATGACTTTTTCCAGTTCTGACATAAATCCGATTCCTTTCTCAAGGGAAGATGATCTTCCGCTGTATTTACAAACCAAAAGACACAGGGCATGAAAAATAAGCTGCTGTACGACGGGGCGATGTGGGGAGCGAGCTGAGCGCTGCCGGTGGCAGATGAAGCGAAGCGAGCGAGTGGCCGCGGTCAAAATTTCAAGCGTCCGCCGTTAGGCAGCGCGGAAATTTTGGGCACCGCAACAGGGTCATCGCCCCTACAAGATTCTATCGAAAAATGGTTCGTAGGGGCCGGCGTCCTCGACGGCCCGAACCGGGTTTGCACCGCACCCCGGCAAGCCGCACGGGCCCTGCCCTGCAAAAACTATACGGTAGGGCGGCACCCCTGTGTGCCGCCGCACACTGCAGTCCTTGTAAAACTCCCTTGTCATTCCGAGACCAGTGTGCACACTGGTCGTGGGAATCCGTAATACCCTTTCACAAATCCAAAGGGGAACGGATTGCCACACCAGTGACATCGGTCACTGGTTCGCAATGACAAAACTTTATTCTCCCCTGCTCCGCTTCTGCAGGGTCTGGGTATTCAGCTGCGATATATACACGATCTGCCTGTGGTACGGATGGTCGCACACCAAAAATGACTTGGGGATGTCCTCCGTCACCGGCACCACCACGCCCTCGCGCTCCGCCTTTTCCAAAAATTCCCGGGTGCGCTTGGACTGGGAGGTAATGTCCAGGTCGAAAATGCCGATGATCCGCTTTTCCGGGATCATGGCGTTCTGCCCGATGTGCAGGTAGCTCACTCAAGCACCTCCCCGTTCTGAATGTGAAACAGCCGCCCCGCCTGCAGGCGGTCCAGCCGGTCGTTTTCGCAGCAGGTAATGAACACCTGGCCGCCGGAAATGCGGTTTAATACATATTCCTGCCGCTTAGGGTCCAGCTCCGAGAGCACGTCGTCCAGCAGCATCACCGGGTACTCCCCCACGGCGCTGCGGTGGATCTCCCGGTCGGCCAGTTTCAGCGACAAAGCCGCCGTGCGCACCTGCCCCTGGGAGCAGAACTGCCGGGCGCTCCGGCCGTTGACCTCCACCAGAAAGTCGTCCTTGTGAGGCCCCGACAGGCACAGCCCCGATGAAAGCTCCGCATGATAATGGCTCTCCTGGTGCTCCCGCAGATCCTGCGCGATGTCCTCCGTTTTGGCGAAGGGGTCCAGAACGGTTTTCACCGTCTCGTAGCGCAGCTTCAGCTCCTCCCGGCCGCCGCTGCAGTCCTCGTGGGCCGGGGCGGCGTAGCCGTCCAAAGCCCGGCAATACTGGGCCCGGTAGTGGATGAGGATGGCCCCCACCCGGCACATGCGCTCATTGAAGTCCGGCAGCATGGAAAGAAGCCCCGGATTCTCCTCCCGGTCCCGCAGGATGCGGGTCTTGTGCTCGTAGAGCCGGTGGTACTCCGCCAGAGCCTGGGCATACCGGGGCCGCAGCTGGCACAGGGACTGGTCCATGAACTTTCGCCGGGCCGCCGCCCCCTCCCGGATAATAAATAGATCCTCCGGGCAGAAGAACACCGTGTGCAGCACGTCGGACAGCTCCGCGGCGTTTTTGGCGGGCACGCCGTTAACGGTCATCTTCCGCCGCCGGCCGGCCTGGAGGGTGATCTCCGTGACAAAGTCCCGCTCCCGGGAAAAGATCTCGCCCCGGAGCACGGCCCGCTGGCCGTCAAAGGAGATGAGCTCCCGATCCGACCGGGTCCGGGGAGACTTGCCGCAGGAGAGATAGACCATGGCCTCTAATAGGTTGGTCTTTCCCTGGGCGTTCTCCCCGTGGATGACGTTGCAGGCGGGGTCAAAGTCCAGGGTCTGCTCCCGATAGTTGCGAAAGCCGCTGACCGTCAGCTTATTGATCCGCATAGGCAACGCCCAGGATCAGGCCGTGATAGTCCACCCTGTCGCCGGGCCGGATCTTCCGGCCCCGCTGGGTGCAGGTTTCGCCGTTCACCAGCACCTCGCCCTCCTGCACCCGGATCTTGGCCTCGCCGCCGGTAGATACTGCGTCCGACAGCTTCAGCAGGTCCTGGAGTTTAATGTATTCCGTTGTAATGGTCACGATTTTCATGTTTTTCGCTCCTTATGCCTTCAGCCGCACCGGCAGCACCATATACAGGAAGTTGTCGCCGCCGTCCACGGGGGTCATGACGCAGGGGCTGATGCCGGTGTTCAGCTCCATGACCACCTGATCCGCCGGGGCGAAGCGCAGGGCGTCCATAAGATAGCGGTTGTTGAAGCCGATCTCCAGGCCCTGGCCGTCCCCGTCCACGGGGCACACGTCCGTAGCCTCGCCGTTGCCGGTCTTGGCGGACATGGTGATGCAGCCGCTGCCCATGATGCACCGGACGGGGCTTTTCAGCTTCTCACTGATGACCACGCTGACCCGGTCCAGGCTGCTGAGCATGGTCTTGTTGTCCACGGTGAGGCGGATGGGATTGTTCCGGGGGATGGCGTTCTTGTAGTCCAGGAATTCCCCCTCCAGCTTCCGGCAGATGAGCTGGGTGGACCCGGTCTCAAAGAGCAGGTGGCGCTTGCCCAGCATCACGGTGATGGCCTCCTCGCTGTCCTCGCAGATCTTCTCCACCTCGTTTAAGGCGCTGCCGGGGCACACGAACCGGAAGGCGCCGCCCTCCAGCTGCTCGATCTTCTCCCGGCGCAGAGCCAGGCGGAACCCGTCCACGGACACCACCGTCACCCCGTCAATGCCCACCTCAAAGAGGGAGCCCGTGTGGATGGGCCGGTTTTCGTTGGTGGACACGGCGAAGGAGGTCTGGTTGATCATAGCCTTCAGGATCCCCTGCTGCACGGTCATGGAGTAGTCGCTCTCCACCTCGGGCATTTCCGGGTAATCGTCGGCGGACAGGCCGAGAATTTCGAACCGGGCGTCCCCGCAGGTGAGGGTGACCATGAATTTTTCATCCGCGGAAAAGACGATGACGTCGTCGGGCATTTTCCGGATGATGTCGCCGAACAGACGGGAATTGAGCACGATGCGTCCGCCCTCCCGGATGTCGGCCTCCAGCCGGGTGCGGATGCCGGTCTGCATGTTGTAGCCGGACAGGGTCAGCACGTCCGTCCCCTCCAGCAGCAGCCCCTCCAGAGCGGGGATGGAGCTTTTGGTGGCCACGGTGCGGGAGGCGGTATTCACGGCGAGCTGCAGCAGCGCCTTTTCGCAGGAGAATTTCAGCATCTCGATCATCCTTTCTTTTTTTCCGAAAAATCCCGCGCATATTTTATGCGCACAGAACATAAGCTAAGTATTTTTTAGTAACAGTAGTCGTAGGGAAAACCATTGTGGAAAAACTGCGCAAAGCCGCGAAACGGCTCACTTTTTTCTCCACATGGGGAATAGGAAAATATCCACAGCTTTCCACGGATATTTGGGCGAATCCGGAAGCTGTCCCTTTTTCCACAGGAAGTTCACAAGCTATGTGGATAATTTAGCCCCGGGCGCTGTTATTGATGTTGGTGGTGATCTGCTTCACGGTCTCGGCAAAGGCCGGGTCGGAGCGCATCTGCTTTTCGACTTTGTCCAGGGAGTGAAGCACCGTGGTGTGATCCCGGTCGCCGAACTCCTTGCCGATGTCCACCAGGTTCATGCAGATCATCCGCCGCATGAGGTACATGGCGATCTGCCGGGCGTTGACCACTTCCCTGCCCCGGCTCTGGCCCCGGAGCACATCCTCGTCGATGTGATAGGTGGAGCAGATGTAGTTCACCACCGCCTGGGCCGTGGGGATGTACTCGTTGTTTTTCTTGATCATGTCCCGGATGGCCTTGAGGATGTCCTCCTGGCTCATGGTGCTGCCCATGAGGTCGTAATAGGCCAGGATCTTGTTCAGGGTGCCCTCGATCTGCCGGACGTTGGCGGTGACGTTCTCCGCGATGAGGTCGGACACGGGATCCGACAGCTTCACGCCCAGCATGGCGGACTTGTTTTTCACGATGGCGAGCCGCGTCTCGTAATCCGGGGGCGTCACGTCCACCATCAGGCCCCACTCGAAACGGGTGCGCAGCCGGTCCTCCAGCTTGGTCATCTCCCGGGGAGGCCGGTCGGAGGTGAGGACGATCTGCTTGCCGGCCTCGTACAGGGAGTTGAAGGTGTGGAAGAATTCCTCCTGGGTCTGCTCCTTGCCGGCGATGAACTGCACGTCGTCCACCAGCAGCAGCGTCGCCTGGCGGTATTTCTCCCGGAACTCGGCGTTTTTGCCATCCCGGATGGAGGCCACCAGCTCGTTGGTAAAGTCGTCGCCCTTGATGTACACCACCTTGGCGTCCGGATAGTTCTGCTTCAGCCCGTGGGCGATGGCGTAGAGCAGGTGGGTCTTGCCCAGGCCGGAGTCGCCGTAGATGAACAGCGGGTTGTAGTTCACGCCCGGCCGGTCGGACACGGCGTGGGCGGCGGCGTAGGCCAGCTTGTTGCTGGGCCCCACCACATAGGTCTCGAAGGTGAACGTCCCGGAGTCCTCCAGGTCCCCCGGATAGTCGGGCTTGATGCCGTGATAGGCGGACAGTTGGTCGTCGTTTAGGATCTTGATTTCAAAATCCGCGGAGAACAGGTCCCGCAGGGCGTCCCGGATGTAGGGCAGAAACCGGGCCTCGATGGTTTTCTTCTTGAATTCGTTGCCGCAGTGCAGCACGAAAGCGGAATCCTCCATAGTGACCACCTCCACCTCGTCGAACCAGGTGTTGATGGTGGTGGGGGCCAGCTGCTGTGACATCTGCTGCAGCACGCTGCCCCATACATCGGTCAGTGAATTCAAAGTGATAGCTCCCCTTTCCCAAAAGCAAATTCTATCTGTGGGGTAAATCCGGCCCGCTGTTGTCCCCTTTGGGGCAACGCTGTGGAAAAATATTTTCAAATCAGGCTCCGCTGGCCGCCTCTCTATGCGCGGGCGGCATACGGGCACCATAAGTGTACCATAAAAGTATGAAAAAGTCCACACTTATATATTAGATAATGTATAAAACTTTTTCTTCGCCCGGGGAAACTCGTCGCCTACGGGGCGAAATTTATGTTGACAGGCCCTTTTTCATTATGTATAATGAACAAAGTGCCGCATTTTCGGCACCTGACTTTTTCAACTGCGGGGCGGAGGTCACTTCGCCCGCCGTCGAGTAAGTGTGGCGGCCCGGTTGCCGCCGCCGGATTTTCTATGTAATGGAGGTGTCCTGCAATGTTCCGTACCTATCAGCCCAAGAAGCGCCAGCGCTCCAAGGTGCACGGCTTCCGCAAGAGAATGGCTACTGCCAACGGCCGCAAGGTTCTGGCTCGTCGTCGTGCCAAGGGTCGCGCTCGTCTGACCCTCTGAGGTCACGGAAGGTGCATCCGGCATAGCTCGTGAAAAACAGGGACGGTGGAAGGGAAAACTGCCGTCCCTATTCGTCTATGCAAATAGCGCTTTTTAAACGGAGAAATAAACCATGAAAGCAGCCGTAACCGTCAAGGAAAATTACGAATTTCGCCGCATCTACCGCAAGGGCCGCTCCGCCGTGAGCCCCTATCTGGTGGTGTACTGCCTGAAGAATCGGGCCGGGGGCAGCCGTCTGGGCGTCACGGTGAGTAAGAAGCTGGGTCATGCAGTGGTGCGCAACCGGGTGCGCCGCCGGATCCGGGAGATCTACCGCCTGAACCGGGACAAAATGCGCCCCGGGTGGGACGTGATCGTGGTGGGCCGGGGCCGCAGCGCCACAGGCCCCTATCAGAAGATGAATGCTGCGTATTTAGACTGCCTGCGCCGGCTCTCCCTGCTGCGGGAGGAGGACCAGGCATGAAAAAAGCCTGCATGGCCGCTATCCGGTTTTACCAGCGGGAGGTCTCTCCCCTGTTTCCCCCGCGCTGCCGCTATATCCCCACCTGCTCGGAGTACGCCCTGGAGGCGGTGGAAAAATACGGCGCCGTAAAGGGCAGCTGGCTCGCCGCCAAGCGCATATTGCGGTGCAATCCCTTCCACAAAGGCGGGTATGATCCCGTTCCGTAACCATCGGCTTTTCCCAAGAACTAAACGGAGGAAAAAAATATGTTCGCACAACTCGGATATTATATCTGTGTGCCTTTTGCCTGGCTGACCCGTCTGTTCTATTCCCTCACCGGGTCCTACGGCCTGGCGCTGATCCTGTTCACCCTGGTGGTGAAGCTGGTGATCCTGCCTTTCCAGCTCAAGAGCAAGAAGAGCATGCTGCGCATGAACCGTATGCAGGGCAAGGTCAAGGATATCCAGACCCGCTTCGCCAATAACAAGCAGCGTATGCAGGAGGAGATGGCCAACCTCTACGCCCAGGAGGGCGTGAACCCCATGTCCGGCTGTCTGTGGTCCTTCCTGCCCTTCCCCATTTTGATCGCCCTGTACGCCATCATCCGTCAGCCCCTGCGCTATCTCATGGGCCTCAGCATGGACACCATCAGCGCCATCACTGACGCGGCCACCAAGCTGGGCTACACCGCCGTAGAGGGAGGCAACGCCTCTGCCTATGAGCAGATCTACCTGGCCAAGTTCGTCCATCAGAACTGGGAGAGCTTCCAGGGCCAGTTTGACGGGCTCATCAACCTGGACTATAACTTCCTGGGTATGGACCTGGCCAGCCAGGGCTCCACCCTCTTCAAGCAGATCACTACCGGCGGCTGGCCGGTCATCGGCGTGCTGCTGCTGCCGATCATTGCCACGGCCCTGCAGTTCCTCATGACCCGCATCAGCATGAAGGCCAGCGGCAATACCGCCGGCAGCCAGGGCAAGATGATGATGTATTTCATGCCCCTGATGACCCTGTGGATGGGCTATATCCTGCCCGCCGCTCTGTGCGTGTACTGGATCGCCAACACCGCCTTTGCCACCATCCAGGAGCAGGTGCTGAATAAGTACTTCAACAAGATCCTGGACCGGGAGGAAACGGACAAGGAAAAAGCCAAGCGCGAGGCCCGGGCCGCCAAGATGATGGCCTCCCGGGAGCGGATGCTGCAGCAGCAACAGCAGTATGAGAAGTCCAAGTCCGGCAATAACAATAACAAGAAGAAGGGCCAGCCCGGCAAAAAGCCGGAGAAGAAGGCCGGCACCAATGAAAACGGCCGGGTGGGGCAGCGTCCCTATGCCCGCGGCCGCGCTTACAGCGAGCATCACTACGACGAATAAGGAGTTTTGTCATGCGTTATATTGATGTAACAGGCAAGACCGAGGAGGAGGCCGTCCGCAAGGCGCTGGAGCAGCTCCATCTGGAGCGGGATGACGTGTCCCTGGAGATCCTGGAGCGTTCCAAGAGCGGATTTTTAGGCATCGGCAGCAGCCCGGCCAAGGTGCGGGTGCGCTACGAGCTGGACGTTGTGGACGAGCCGGAGGTCAAGACCCCGGCCCCCCAGGCAAAGCCTGCCGAGAAGAAGGCTGCCGAGAGTAAGCCTGTAGAAAAGAAGCCCGCCGAGAAGAAACCGGCGGAGAAGAAGCCCACCGAGAAAAAGCCCGAGCCCAAGCCCGTGGAGAAGAAGCCCGAGGAGAAGGAGCCCACCTCTGCCGCCGCCTGTGATAATGACGATGCCCGCCGCATCACGGAGTTCCTGGCGGGTCTGCTGGAGCACATGGAGTGCAAGGCGGATATCAAGGTGTACGAGGAGGAGAAGAACCGCTATAAGGTCATTCTGGAAGGCCAGCGCCTGGGCGCCCTCATCGGCCGCCGGGGCGAGACCCTGGATGCCATCCAGCAGCTCACCAACTACGCCGTGAACAGCGGCCGGGATAAGCGTCTGCGGATCCATGTGGATGCGGAGAATTACCGGGCCAAGCGGGAGCAGAGCCTGGAGAGCCTGGCCAATAAGGTGGCCGGCAAGGTGCTCAAGTACCGCCGCAGCGTGACCCTGGAGCCCATGAACGCCTATGAGCGCCATGTGATCCACGCCGCCCTGCAGGATAAGGCGGGCGTCACCACCTATTCCGTGGGCACGGAGCCCAACCGCCGCGTGGTCGTAGCCTACGACCGGGGCAATCGCTAAAGTTAAAGAAAAACAGACCGGGAAATTCCCGGTCTGTTTTTTTGCGCATCGAACGATCAAAAACCCCGTAGGGGCGGGGTTCTACCCCACCCGCTTGTACCGCACCCCGGCAGGGCACACGGGCCCTGCCCTACAGGTTTTGCTTTTATATGGGAAACGGGCGGGGCAGAGCCCCGTCCCTACATACATTTACAGAAATCCTTTGTAGGGCGGGCTGCCCCCAGCCCGCCGCCTGATACCCACTGCACCATCGCGGCGGCGTGAGGGCCACGCTGCCCTACGGAAGCGTATCAAGTCGCGTGATAAGCGGGCCGTCGGGGACGCCGGCCCCTACGGAGCTATATCGAAAACCTGTGCGTAGGGGGAGATGCCCACATCGCCCCGCCCGGGCCTGCCCCTGCTCCCATGCCGTGCGTAGGGGCGGACGCCCCTGTCCGCCCGATGTACCGCATCCCATGCAAAAACCATGTCATTGCGAGGGCGCAACGCGCCCGTGGGGAGCGAATTGAGCGCTGCCAGTGGCAGAGTAAGCGAGATGAGCGAGTGGCCGCGGTCAAAATTTCAAGCGTCCGCTGTAAGGCAGCGCAGAAATTTTGGGCACCGCAACAGGGACATCCGTATCCCCCGTCCTCACCAAATACCAGGCGGGTCGATTTTCTCAATCGGCCCGCCTGGTATTTTATTCCCGATTCAGCGCCAAAAGCTCCCCAATCACCCCGTCCAGCAGGGGCAAATACTTGCTGTCAATGCGCCCTATGCGCTGGGCCCGCAGCTCGTCGCCGCAGCGTTTTTCCCCGAAGAGCACATAGTCGGCACTGAGCCCCAGCACATCGCAGATTTTAATGAGCATCTTCACTGAGATCCCCGTGCGCCCCCGCTCTACCTCGGCCATATAGGACACGCTGACATCCAGCAGCTCTGCAAATTTCTCCCGCGTGTACCCGGCATCCTCCCGGGCCTTGCGGATTCGCATATACATATACCATCACCTCTACATACAGTATCAGTGATAGTTTGCACAAAAAACATCAACCAATCTTGTATATTAAACATCTTGTATTAGTTTATGTTTTGCCATATAATAAGCACAAAACCAAAAATGACCGAAGAGAAAGGAGAAAATCATGAAAACAAAACGGGTAGGGGCTGTGGCCCTCCTGCTGGCGCTGGTCCTGTCGCTGGCGGGCTGCGGCAAGAGCCTGGAAAAACAACTGCCGGGGTCGTGGTATCAGAAGGGAGAAAACGAGCCAATTTTTACCTTGTATGATGACGGGACTATGAATGCTTTTAACGAAATCGAGTACGGTACCTGGGCGGTTGTGAATGACGATCAACTGAAAATAGCCGGACCTTATGGTGCTGTGACTTGGACCATTGAAAGCCTAAAAAACGGCTGCATGAAACTCAGTGACAGCTACGGCAATTCGGAAACCATTTGGAACACGCCCCAAGGAAAGTGAGGGAAACCCAAGAAGGGTGTCCCTCGCTATTTAAATCAATCGTTTTTAGAGCTTTGAAAAAGTTCTAAAAACTGAGCCAGCGTATCGAAAAAACTTTTTCGACACGCTGGCTGTGCGGATCACACTACATATCGGACGGTTCACCGTAACGATCATTGTGAAAAGCAGAAACCGCCACCCCGGCAGGTGACGGTTTCTTTCGAGAAATTTAGTTAACTACTTGGGCTGACCGCTTGTCGCAGCGCCTTTCTGCATTTATTATAGCAAAAATAACCGCCTTGTCAAGCGCCGCGCGTCAGATTCCGAAAAACCGCCGCCCGTTCTCCCAGGTGGCCTGTTCCACTTCCTCCGGCGTCAAGCCCTTAATTTCCGCGATCTTCTCTGCCACGAAGCGCACATAGGACGAGTCGTTCCGCTCCCCCCGGTGTGGCACCGGCGTCAGGTACGGCGCGTCGGTCTCGATCATCAGCTTCTCCAGGGGCACCGCGGCGATGACCTCCGGGGCCTTCCGGGCGTTTTTAAAGGTGGCCGCTCCGTTGAACGACAGCATCCACCCCATTTGGAGCAGCTCCCGGGCCATCTCCACGGACCCGGCAAAGCAGTGGAAAACCCCCTTGACCCGGGGAAATTCCCGGACGATGGCCAGGGTGTCGGCGTGGGCGTCCCGGTCGTGGATGATAACGGGCAGATTCAGCTCCTCCGCCAGCCGCAGCTGCCGGCGCAGCACCTCCTGCTGCAGCTCCTTGGGGGGATTTTCCGCCCAGTAATAGTCCAGGCCGATCTCCCCGATGGCCACCACCCTGGGATTTTTTGCCAGCTCCCGCAGGGCGTCTATCTGCTCCGGCACGAAATCGGCGCAGTTCTCCGGGTGGATGCCCACGGCGGCGTATACAAAGTCAAATTGCTCCGCCAGCGCCACCGCCATCCGGGAGGATGGCACATCGCAGCCGGGGTTCACAATGAGGCCCACATTTTTCTCCGGCATACTCGCCAGCAAGGCATCCCGGTCCGCGTCGAAGCGGTCGTCGTCATAGTGGGCGTGGGTGTCAAAGAGCATGGTCTCAGTCCTTATTCAGTTTCGTTTCGGCGATGCAGTCGTCCTTGATGACCCGGAGGCGCTTCATGTGATCCTGCTCCATGTGGACGCGCTGGTGCTCGGCGGTGTCCCACTCCTCCAGCAGGAGAATTTCATCCTCATTCTGGCAGGAGAGGTAGTAGTCATACCGCAGGCAGCCCTCCTCCGCTCGGATGGCTGCCAGGATGCCGCCCTCCACGATGCGCCGCAGGAACTCCTCCCGCCGGCCGGGCTTGGCAAAGTAATTCACAGATAATTTCAGCATATTAAACCTCCAATTCCAAATACACCGGGCAGTGGTCGCTGCCCAATATTTCGCTGCGGATGTCCGCCGCCTTCACTTTTTCTTTAAGCCGCGCCGACACGATGAAGTAGTCAATGCGCCACCCCACGTTCTTATCCCTTGCGTGGAAGCGGTAGCTCCACCAGGAGTACCGGTCCGTCACATCGCCGTGTATGTAGCGGAAGGTGTCCACGAAGCCTGCGTCCAGAAGCGCCGTCATCTTCTCCCGCTCCTGGTCGGTAAAGCCGGGGTTCTGGCGGTTGGTCTTGGGATTCTTCAGGTCGATCTCCCGGTGGGCCACGTTCAGGTCGCCGCAGTACACCACGGGCTTTTTCCCGTCCAGCTCCCGGAGATACTCCCGCAGGTCGTCCTCCCACTGCATCCGGTAGTCAAGCCGCTTCAGTCCGTCCTGGCTGTTGGGGGTGTAGCAGCACACCAGGTAAAAGGCCGGGTACTCCGCCGTGATGATCCGCCCCTCGTGGCGGTGCTCGTCGGGGCCGAAGTCGTAGGTCACGGACAGGGGCTCCTCCTTGGTCAGGATGGCCGTGCCGGAGTAGCCCTTTTTGTCGGCGGAGTTGAAATACCGGTGGTAGCCCGGCAGGTCAAACACCGCCTGCTCCGGCTGCAGCTTTGTCTCCTGCAGGCAGATGACGTCCGGGTCCTCCGCCGTCACATAGTCCAAAAATCCCTTGCCCAGGGCGGCCCGCAGGCCGTTCACGTTCCAGCTGATCAGTTTCATGGGTCGCTCCTTCGCGGTTGGTTTTTCCCTATTATACCATGCCGCGAAGCGGAATAGTATAATGCTGCCATATTTTTCGGTTCCCGGCGAAGCCGAGGAGAAAAATGGCATAAAATAAAAGTATAATGGCCGCACTGCGGTCATTATAGCACACCAAAGCCCAAAACCCAACAAAAACATTGACAAAGCCGCCCCGGGAGAATAATATAATATGTAATGGCTCATGTTATAGGAGCCTCGCAGAGTTTCCGCCCGCAGGCGGAAAAAAATAAAATCGTTTTTCACCGCGGCATATGCGTGAGAGACAGCAAAGGCAGTGAAGGAAAGAGTACCCCATTTTAGACCGCCAAAGAGAGCCCGGCCAGGTGAAAGCGGGCGCGGAACGGACGGGGGAACATGGCTCCGGAGCCGCCGGGCCGAGGGCCGCATGGGCCTTAGGTTCGGACGGGGGCGCCCGTAACAGCGCGGAAGTGTAGCGGCACTTCATGAGGCCGGCCCGCGCGAGCGGCCGGTAAAGCAAGGTGGTATCACGGTGTTATGGCATCGTCCTTGGCATTTTGGCCGGGGGCGATTTTGTTTTTTGTCACGCGCCGCTTCGCAAGGGCTCTTGCTGCGCTTTGTAGGGGCGGACGCCTCTGTCCGCCCAAACCGGGCTTGTGCAAATTTCCTTGCGATCCGTAGGGCGGGCTGCCCCAGCCCGCCGCCTGTCAACCGCCGTACTCCCGGCAGGGCACGCGGGCCCTGCCCTACAAAGAAAACGGATTCCCACGTCGCTTCGCTCCTCGGAATGACATAAATCTTTTCGTAACCTGTCATTGCGAACCAGTGACCGATGTCACTGGCGCGGCAATCCGTGCCCCAACCCATCAACAATTTTAAGCCGCTCTTCCATTCGGAGCGGCGGAAAAGGAGATACATCCCATGGAAAAGAAAACGTTTTATATCACCACCCCTATCTACTACCCCTCCGACAAGCTCCACATCGGCCATAGCTACTGCACCGTGGCCACCGATGCCATCGCCCGCTATAAGCGCCTCCAGGGCTACGACGTCATGTTCCTCACCGGCACCGACGAGCACGGCCAGAAGATCGAGACCAAGGCCCAGGAGGCCGGCATGACCCCCCAGGCCTTTGTGGATAAGATCGTAAACGGCGAAAAAGGCGTGCGGGACCTGTGGAAGCTGATGAATATTTCCAACGACCGCTTCATCCGCACCACCGATGACTACCACTGCGAGGCCGTGCAGAAGATCTTCAAGAAGATGTATGAAAAGGGCGACATCTACAAGGGCGCCTACAAGGGCAAGTACTGCACCCCCTGCGAGAGCTTCTGGACCGAGAGCCAGCTGGTGGACGGCAAGTGCCCCGACT
>CAMBKF010000041.1 GCA_945868085.1 uncultured Oscillibacter sp. | reverse complement strand
GCGGGCCCTGCCCTACAAAACATCCCTCTGTAGGGCGGGACCCATGTGTCCCGCCGCACTTCCCGTCACACTCCGTAGGGGCCGATGCCCACACCGGCCCGCCCACCGCATCTCTTGTTATACTCCGTATAGCGGGCTGCCCTCACCCCGTCGCCGCTGCGCACCGCGTCTCCGGCAGGGCACGCGGGCCCTGCCCTACAAAACATCCCTCTGTAGGGCGGGACCCATGTGTCCCGCCTCCTCCCGCATCCCCCGTCCCCACACCATCCTCCCCATTGCCTGTTCCGCAAAAAAGGCCGCCTCCCGGGGAGGCGGCCTTTTTTTACTTACTGACCCTATGCACGCCGGTGAAGAAGTACCGGCCCAGGCCGTCACCGAACACACCGGTAAACGACTCCGACAGGCTCCAGCTGCGGGTGCTGCAATACAGGGGGATCACATTGCCCTGCTCCAACAGCAGACGCTCCGCATCCTCCAGATAAGCATCCCGGGCCTCCTGGCTGGCGGACACCGCCGCCACACGCAGGAGCATGTCATAAGCGCTGGAAGCGAAGTTGGCGTAGTTGCCCTCCTCGCCCATGCGCCAGCGGTTGAGGAAGCCCGTGGCGTCGTTGCGGTCACTGGTGACCCGCAGCGCCGCCAGCGTATATTCGCCCCGTTCCAGGGCCTGGGTGATCTCCGCGCCGGAAACACCCTTGAGCGTCACGCTCAGCCCCAGCTTCTCCTTCCAGGTCTTCTGCAGCAGCAGCGCCAGGGAATCCGTGGTGCCGTCCGATTCATAGAGCATGATCACCGGGGCCAGGCTCGCCAGCTTGGCGGCGGTGTAACCCGCCTCCTGCATCAGCTCCTGGGCCGTCTGGCAATTTTTCTCATAGTTCTCGCTGTCATTGTCCACGGCGGGTCCGAAATCGCGGAACTGGCCGCCCGTTGTGCTGCGGATGCCCCGGGTCACCAGGCCCTCCGCCGCCAGATGCGTCCGGGAGCCCAGCAGCTCGGCAATGGCGTTGCGGTCAATGACCAGGCCCATGGCCCGGCGGACATTTTCATTGCTGGTCAGGTCGGACAGTTGGTTCAGCAGCACCACGCTGGTCTCGGGATAGTAGTCCGGCATCCAGCTGTCGATCTTCTTGGCCACGGCCTCGTCCGTCAGTCCCAGGACGAAATCCGCGTCCCCCTGCTCAAAAAGGGAGTTGGCCGTCTTCAAATCCGCCGTAAAGCGGAAGCCGATGCTCTCCGGTCCCAGGCGGCGGGCATCGTGATAGCCGGCCGTCTGCTGCAGCAGCATGGTGTCGTTTTCCCAGGATGCAACGGTGTAGGGACCGTTGGTGACCAGTGTATCCGGCGACATGGACCAATTCTCCTTGGCCGCCGCGGCGCTCTGCACCGGCATAGTCGCCGCCGCCGTGCATACGCTGTCGATGAAATACGGGCAGCGCCCGGAAAGCACCACCACAAAGGTTTCGTCATCCGGGGCGGAAACCTGCAGGGCATCCTCCCCGGTCCGGGCAGCGGTGTAGCCGGCCACCATGTCCAGGATCCTTGCGTTTTTCGAGCCGGTGGCCGGGTCCACCAGCCGCTTCCAGGCGTAAACGAAGTCCTGGGCGGTGACTTTGGTGCCATCGGACCAGGCGGCGCTGGAGCGGAGCTTGAAGGTATAGGTCTCCTGCCCCTCGGCCGTGGTGTCGCACTGGTAGCTGCGGGCCACCCCGCTGACCGCCGTGGTGCCGCCGTTTCCGTCGGACTGCAGCTTCATGAGGTTTTCAAACAGATGGCTGACCACGGTCTTCTCCTCGTCAGTAGCGGCCATAGCCGGATCCAGCGTGGCAGGAACGCTGCTCATGGCCACCCGGAAGGAAACGCCGTCCTCCCGGTGGCAGCCGGTCAGCAGACCCAGCAGCAGCGCAGCCGCCAGCAGCAGGGCCGCACGTCGTTTCAGTTTCGTCATAATATGTTTGCTCCTTTTACATCCAATGGGCTCACTTCTTCTCCGGCACCACATGGCCGTTTTCATCTACCGAAGCGGGGATGATCTGGCTGCGGGTATTGCGGGCAATGTCGTCCAGCCGCATGCGGCTGGGGAAATCCGACAGCAGGGTGTAGGCCACGCCGTGGCGCTTGGCCCGGCCCGTGCGGCCGATGCGGTGGATGTAATACTCGTTTTCATCGGGGACATCGTAGTTGAACACCGCGTCCACATCGTCCACGTCGATGCCCCGGGCGGCCACGTCCGTGGCCACAAACACATGGAGCTTTCCCTCCCGGAACAGGGCCATCACCGCCTCCCGCTTGCGCTGGGGGATATCCCCGTGGATGCACTGGGCGTCCAGCCCCCGCATCTGCAGGAACTTGGTCAGCCGCTCTGTGGAGCCCTTGGTGTTGCAGAAGCACATGACCCGCTCCAGGTTTTCCCCGGCGATGATCCGGGCGATGGTGTCCACCTTCGCATCCGAGGGCACTTCAATGCGGTACTGCAAAATATCCGGCTTATTCTCCTTGGTGGCCTGGACGGTGATCTCCTCCGGATCCCGCTGATAGACCCAGGAGATGTCCATGACTTCCCGGGAAATGGTGGCCGAGAACATGCCCAGGTTCTTGCGATTGGGGATCTTGTCCAGGATCCGGGTCACGTCGTGGATGAAGCCCATGTCCAGCATGCGATCCGCCTCGTCCAGCACCACGGTCTGCACTTCCTTCACCGTGACGGTGCGGCGCTTCATGTGGTCGGACAGGCGGCCCGGGGTAGCCACCACGATCTGGGGCTTGCGCTTGAGGGCGTTGATCTGCTTGCCGATAGGCTCGCCGCCGTACAGGCACACCACCCGCAGCCCCTCGTGGCACACGGCCACTTCCCGCAGCTCCTGGGTGATCTGCATGGCCAGCTCCCGGGTGGGGGCCAGGATCAGCGCCTGCACCGCCTCGCTCTCCCGGTCGATGCGCTCGATGATGGGCAGGCCGAAGGCCATGGTCTTGCCGGTGCCCGTGGGGGCCTTGGCGATGACGTCCTTCCCCTCCAGCATGGGCGGGATGCAGCCCGCCTGCACGGGCGTCGATATGGTATATCCTTTGTTTCTTATGGCGCGCATGGTAGGCTCCGACAGGCCGAAGCTGTCAAAGGGCACGCCCTGTGTAATGTCCATAGTTTTTTCCTCTTTTTGTCATAGTTTGTCATAGTATATCAACTTATATTTTACCACAACTGTCAACCGATGAAAAGAGAAAAATGCCAGGTCAGAGACGGATAGGGCACCTCACCCTACAGAGGGGCAAGGGCAACACCGGGCAAGGCAAAGCGGCGGCACCGGGTGGGTGCCGCCGCTTGGGGGATAAAATTCTGTTTTTACTCTCTGCAGGGGACGTGCCAGATGTCCCGGGCATAGTCCCGGATGGAGCGATCCGCTGCGAACACGCCGCTGCGGGCGATGTTGTGCAGGCTGATCTGATTCCAGCGGGTGCGGTCGCCATAGGTCTCCATCATACGGCGGCCGGCGTCGCAGTAGGAGACGAAGTCCGCCAGGAGCAGGTACTGGTCCGCCGGGCAGTCGCCGCCGAAGAGCAGGCGGCGATAGATGTCCTCGTAGCTGACCCCGTCCCGGAAGCCGTCCCGGATGGCATCCAGCACCCGGCGCAGCACAGGATCCCGGTCATACAGCAGCTTGGGATCATAGTGCCGGGAGAGGGCGGCGGCCTCTTCCGCCTTCAGGCCGAAGAGGAACATATTCTCGTCCCCCAGCACCTGGTGCATCTCCACGTTGGCCCCGTCCAGGGTGCCGATGGTCACGGCGCCGTTCATCATGAATTTCATATTGCCGGTGCCGCTGGCCTCCTTGCCGGCGGTGGAGATCTGCTGGGACACCTCGCTGGCAGGCATGAGCATCTCCGCCATGGAGACCCGGTAATTCTCCAAAAACACCACCTGGAGCTTGTCCTTGCAGATGGGGTCGTGGTTGATCTGATCGGCCACGGAGCCGATGAGGCGGATGATCCGCTTGGCCACGGCATAGCCCGGGGCGGCCTTTGCGCCAAAGAGGAAGGTCTGGGGACGGAAATCCATATTGGGCTCGTCCTGCAGGCGCTGATAAAGATAGAGGATGTGCAGCACATTCAGCAGCTGCCGCTTATACTCATGCAGGCGCTTTACCTGGGTGTTGAACACGGCGTCGGTATTGAGCACCACACCCTGCTGCCGCTTGGCCCAGCGGGCAAAGCGGGCCTTGTTCTCCTGCTTGATCTCCGCCAGCTGCGCCAGCACCGCGGCATCGTCCGCGAAAGCATCCAGCTTGCTCAGGGCATCGGGATGCAGCAGGTAGTCATCGCCGCCGGTGAGGTCGCAGATGAGGCTGTGGAGGCCGGGATTGATCTGACTGAGCCAGCGGCGGTGATCCACGCCGTTGGTGACGTTGTGGAATTCCTCCGGGTGCATCTGATAGGCATCCCGGAACACGTCCTTGCACAGGATCTCCGTGTGCAGAGCGGACACGCCGTTGACGCTCATGCCCCCGGCGATGCACAGATTCGCCATGCGCACGCCGCCGTCCCACACGATGGCCAGCTTCTCGGTCTTGGCGGGATCGTGGTAGAAATCCTCCACCTGCTTCTGCCAGCGGTGGGCGATCTCCACGATGATCTGCCAGATCCGGGGCAGGAGCGTTTCAAACAGGCTCTGAGGCCAGCACTCCAGGGCCTCGGCCAGGACCGTATGGTTGGTGTAGGCCACGCTGCTTTTGGTGATCTCCCACGCCTCGTCCCAGCCCATGCCTGCATCGTCCATGAATATGCGCATCAGCTCCGGGATCACCAGCGTGGGGTGGGTATCGTTGATCTGAATGACGTTCTTCTCATGGAAGTTCCGCAGAGTGCCGTACACCTCCAGATGTTTGCGGGTGATGGACTGGATGGTGGCGGAGACGAAGAAATACTGCTGCTTCAGCCGCAAGGACTTGCCCTCATAATGATTATCCTCGGGATAGAGGACCTTGCTGATGGCATCGGCCATGGTGCGCTCCTCGCTGGCCTGGAGGTACTGGCCCTGGCTGAACAGCTGCATATCCACGGGCTTGGGGCTGCGGGCCTGCCAAAGCCGCAGGGTATTGACATGGTCGGTCTTATAGCCGGCGATCTCCATATCGCAGGGCACGGCCAGGACCCGGGTATAGTCCTCATGGACCACCATCAGCTGGCCGCCGTCCCACTTGGTGCGGACGGTACCGCCGAAGTGGACCTCCTCCGCCTCCTGGGGCCGGGGCAGCAGCCACGCGCCGCCGATGTCCTGCCAGTCGTCGGGCAGCTCCACCTGCTGGCCCTCCACGATCTTCTGCTTGAAAATACCCAGCTCATAGCAGATGGAATAGCCCGTGGCGGGGATGTCCAGAGTGGTCATGCTGTCCAGATAGCAGGCGGCCAGGCGGCCCAGGCCGCCGTTGCCGAGACCGGCATCCGGCTCGTGCTCGAACAGGTCCGCCGCCTTGAAGCCCATCTCCTCCACCGCCTGGGTAAGAGGCTGGGTCAGGCCCAGGTTATAGGCGTTTTTCATCAGGCTGCGGCCCATGAGGAACTCCAGGGACAGGTAATGCACCTGCCGCAGCTGGCGGGCGTCCGTATCCTCCCGGGTGGTGATGTTCCGCTCGGCCATGATGTCCCGCAGGACCATGGCGCAAGCCCGGAGCATGTCCCCGTCCCCCGCCTGGCGGGGGGTGCAGCCGCAATTGACGCGTAGCTTCTGCGCAATGGCTTCTTTCAGTGTATCTTTGGTCATTGTTTTCACCTCGCTGTGTCGGTAATATGCTCATACAGGGCCTCATAGGCCCCGGCGCTGGCGTTCCAGCTGAAATCATCGGTCATGCCGCGCTTCTGCACCCGGCGGAAGCCGTGGAGGTCGCTGCGGTACAGCTCCACCGCCTGGGAGATGACATACTGCATGTCAAAGGCGCTGTAATCGGCAAAGACAAAGCCGTTGCCGTCCTCCTGTCCCATCTGGCAGGAGCGGACGGTATCCGCCAGGCCGCCGGTCTGGCGGACGATGGGCACGGCGCCGTAGCGCATGGCGATCATCTGGGAGAGGCCGCAGGGCTCGGAGCGGGAGGGCATAAGAAACAGGTCGCTGCCGGCATAGATCCGGTGGGCCAGGTCCTCATTATAGCCGATATAGGCGCACAGGCGGCCCTTATAGCGATTTTCGGCATAGCGGAAGAAGTTCTCATACTGCTCCTCCCCGCTGCCCTGGAGCACCAGCTGGCAGCCGGTGCGCATGATATTATCCAGGCTCTCGCAGATGAGGTCGATGCCCTTGTGCCCCACCAGGCGGCTGACCACGGAAATAATGGGCACGTCGCTCTGCACCTGCAGGCCCAGCTCCTGCTGCAGGGCCTTCTTGCAGTCGGCCTTGCCCCGGAGGCTGGCGGCGCTGTAGTGGGCCGGCAGCACCGGGTCCGTAGCCGGGTCAAACACGGCGGTATCGATGCCGTTTAAGATGCCGCTGAATTTCTCCCCGCAGCTCTGCACCACGGACTCCATTCCCTGGGCATAAGCGCTGAGACGGAGCTGGCGGGCGTAGGTGGGACTGACGGTGGTGACGGCATCGGCGCAGAGCATGGCCCCCTTCATAAGGTTCACGCAGCCGTCCATATCCAGGGTGCCGCCGTCATACCAGCCCCGGTCCAGACCGAACAGATCCGCCACCGTATTGGGGCCGAACTTGCCCTGGTACTCGATATTATGAATGGTGAACACCGTGCGGATGCCCCGCAGAGCGTCCCACCGGCCGGTGAGGTCCTGCCGGTACACCGGCACCAGGGCCGTCTGCCAGTCGTTGCAGTGGATCACCTGGGGCATCTCGTCCAGCAGGGGCAGCAGGTCCAGCACCGCCCGGGAGAAGAAGCCGAAGCGCTCACCGTCGTCCCCCTCGCCATAGAGCCGGCCCCGGGCGAAATAATGCTCGTTATCCACAAAATACCAGGTGACGCCCCGGTACTCCAGGGAAAACAGCCCGCAGTATTCATGCCGCCATGAAAGGTTCACATAGATGAACCGGCGGAAGGTCATCTGCCGGCGCCACTGCCTGGAAATGGCATCATACAGCGGCAGCATCACCGCCACATGGTGTCCCCGGGCCGCCAATGCCACCGGCAGGCTCCCGGATACGTCCGCCAGACCGCCGGTTTTACAGAAGGGGGCGGCCTCCCCCGTTACATACAGAATATTCACCTTACATTACACCTCCGCGCCCTTGCCCAGCACCAGGGGGTACTTCTCCGCACCCTCCAGGTGTACGCCCGGGCCGATCTTTACCGCTTTATCCGCGATGACATGGCGCACCACGGCGTCCTTTTTCACCACGGTGTCCTTAAAGAGAATACAGCCGTCCACCACGGCACCCTTTTCCACCCGGACGCCCCGGCTGAGGATGGAATTACGGACGCTGCCCTGGATGTCACAGCCGTCGTCCACCAGGGAGTTCACGCAGCCCCCCTGGGGATCCATATAGGTGGAGGCGGCATCGTTTTCCTTGGCATAAATAGGCCTGTCGGGACAGAACAGGTCCTGCCGCACTTTAGGATCCAGCAGGCGCATGCTGCTGGCATAGTAGCCGGCCACATCGGTGATGTGGGCCGCAAAGCCGTGAAACACATAGCCCTGGATGTGCAGCTCCCTGGTAAGGCCCTGGAGGACGCAGCCCTGGAAGCTGTACTCATGGCGGCTGACGAACCGGTCCACCAAGGAAAGCAGCAGATCCGTCCGCAGCAGGAAGATCTGCAGGCAGCGCAGACCCTGGTGCTGCTCGTCCACCGCCTCACGGACCCGGCCGGTCTCATCCAGGTTCAGATACAGGCCGTCCCCCGTGGAGGGGGCGCACACCGCCGTGATGTCCGCGCCGGTCTTTATATGCGTCTCCAGCACCGCCTTCAGGTCGATATTCAGGGCCACGTCGCTGTCGGCCAGGAGCACATAGTCCTGCCGGATATGGCGCAGGTAATCCTTCACCACGTCCAGCGCCTCCAGCTTACCCCGGAAGCGGCCGTTTCCGCGAGCGCTGTTGTAGGCGAACACCGGCAGCAGCGTCAGGCCGCCGAAGCTGCGGGAGAGGTCCCAGCTCTTGCCGCTGCGCAGGTGATCCATCATGCTCTGGCACTTGCCGTGCATGATGACCCCCACGTCCCGGATCCCGGCGTTGACCATATCCGACAGGATGAAGTCCACCATCCTATACGAGCCGCCGAAGGGCACGGAGCCGTGGATGCGGGGCTCCGTCAGCTCCCGCAGGCCGTTGCTTTTTTCATAGGAAAAGATGATGCCGTGCATTCCGTTCATACTTTCGCCTCCTGTCCGTGGGTCTTATCCAGCATGGCTCCGGCGGGGACCGTTTCCCCGGGGGCTACCTCCGTCTGCGGACCCAGCACCGCCACGCCCCATTTATCGGGGTCGGCGGCGGTCTCCGGTCCGGCGCCTACATGGGCGCCCTCGCCCACCAGGCTCCCTTCGCCCAGGATGGCATATTCCACCCGGGCGCCCTTTTTCACCACCGCGCCGGGCATGAGCACGGAGTAGGTGACCACGGCCCCCTCCTCCACCACGGCGTTATAGCTGAGGACGGTGTTCTTCACCTCGCCCCGGATGTCGCAGCCCTTGGCCACGGCGCTGTTGCCCACGTCCGCCGTCTCCGCGAAAAAGGCCGGCGGGCAGGAGGGGGTGCGGCTGTAAATGGGCCAGCGCTTATCCAGCAGGTTCAGCCCCGAGCCGGGAGAGAGCATATCCATATTGGCATCCCACAGGGAGTCCAGGGTGCCTACGTCCTTCCAGTACCCCTCGAAGCGGTAGGCCACCATCTTCTCCCCGGCTCTCAGCATGGCAGGGATGACATTCTTGCCGAAATCGTTGGCCGAGGCGGGGTCCGCATCGTCCTGCAGCAGGTAGGCCCGGAGCTTCTTCCAGGTGAAGATGTAAATGCCCATGGAGGCCAGGTTGCTCTTGGGCTGAGCGGGCTTTTCCTCAAAGTCGGTGATGACATCCGCCCCGTCCACATTCATGATGCCGAAGCGGCTGGCCTCGTGCCAGGGCACCTCCATCACGGAGATGGTGCAGTCCGCCCCGGTCTCCTTATGGCGGCGGAGCATCAGGGAGTAGTCCATCTTATAGATATGGTCCCCGGAAAGCACCGCTACATACTCCGGATCATACAGATCCACAAATCCGATGTTCTGGCAGATGGCATTGGCTGTGCCCTTATACCAGGTGGCGCCGGTGTTGCTCTGGTAGGGGGGCAGGATATGTACGCCGCCGTTCATGCGGTCCAGCTCCCAGGGCTGGCCGCTGCCGATATAGTTATTCAGCTCCAGGGGGCGGTACTGGGTCAGCACACCCACGGTGTCTATGCCGGAATTGGCACAGTTGGACAGGGGAAAGTCAATGATGCGGAATTTCCCCCCAAAGGGGACCGCCGGCTTGGCCATGTCCCCGGTAAGCACATAGAGCCGGCTGCCCTGGCCGCCGGCCAGCAGCATAGCGATACATTCTTTTTTCACGGATGATCCGCTCCTTTCTTCCGGTTATACTTTCCCACGCCCCGCAGATACACCGCACCCAGGGGCGGGATCCGGACGGCGATGGAGGTCTCGCGCCCGTGGGACGGGATAGCCTCCACCGGTATGGGTGCCTCATTGACGGCACCGCTGCCGCCCCACTGAAGGGCGTCGGTGTTGAAAACTTCCTTATAGTTTGCTTTTTCCGGCACACCGAAGCGGTAATTCTCCCGCAGCACCGGAGAGAAATTCACCGCGCAGATAAGCTCCCGGCCCCGGCGGTCCCGCCGGAGGAACACGATGACGTTGTTGTGGTTATCGTCCGGCACCAGCCAGGTGAAGCCGTCCCAATCCAGGTCGTCTTCCCACAGGGCCGGGGTCTTCTTATAAAACCGGTTCAGCGCCCGGATACAGTCGTGGGCGGCGGCGACCGCCGGGTCCTGCAAAACGCCCCAATCCAGCTGCCCGGCAAAATCCCATTCCTTCCACTGGGGCAGTTCCCCGCCCATGAACAGGAGCTTGCAGCCCGGGTGGGCCAGCATATAGGCCAAAAAGCCCTTCACGCCCGCCAGCTGCATCCCCTCGTCCCCGGGCATCTTGCCCCGGAGGGAGCCCTTCATATGCACCACCTCATCGTGGGAGATGGGCAGCACGAACCGCTCGGAAAAGGCGTACATCATGGAGAAAGTGACGTCCTTATGGTGGTGCTGGCGGAAATAAGGGTCCATCTTCAGATAGTGGCACAGGTCGTTCATCCAGCCCATGTTCCACTTCAGGTCAAAGCCCAGGCCCTGGGGCCCTGTCACATGGGGCCAGGCGGTGGACTCCTCCGCGATCATCAGTGCCCCGGGCTTTTCCCGGTGAACGGTGCGGCACAGCAGCTGCAGAAACTCCACCGCTTCCAGATTTTCCCGGCCGCCGTTCCGGTTGGGCCGCCACTGGGTGCGGCCGTAATCCAGGTACAGCATGGAGGCCACGGCGTCCACCCGGAGGCCGTCCATATGATACTCCCGCAGCCACCACATGGCCGACGAGAGGAGGAAGCTGCGCACCTCGCCCTTTCCATAGTCAAAGACCCGGGTGCCCCAGCCCTCATGCTCCCATTTCAGGCTGTCGCCGTATTCATACAGGCAGGTGCCGTCAAACTCCAGCAGGCCCTGCTCGTCCTTGCAGAAATGGGCCGGCACCCAGTCCAGAAACACCGCCAGGCCCGCCCGGTGGAGCCGGTCCACCAGGTACTTGAGGTCCTGGGGGGTGCCATAGCGGGAGGTGGGGGCAAAATACCCCGTACACTGATAGCCCCAGGAATCGTCCAGGGGATACTCCGTCACGGGCATCAGCTCCACCGCCGTGTAGCCCATATTGGAAGCATACCGGGCCAGCTCATCCGCCAGCTTGCGGTAGTTAAAGGGACTGCCGTCGGCATAGCGCCGCCAGGAGCCCGGATGCACCTCGTAAATATTCAGAGGCCGGGTCAAAAGCGGCTTATCAATAAGACCTTCCTCCCAGGCGCCGTCCTGCCAGGCATAGTCCAGGGGTGCCAGCTTGCTGTCCGTCCCCGGGCGGGTAGCGGCGTGAAAGGCGTAGGGGTCCGCCTTCCACACGGTCCGCCCGTCCGCCTGGGTCAGGCAGAACTTATAGCTGTCGTATTCCTTTGCCCCGGGGACAAAGCACTCCCACACGCCGTCCGCACACTGCATGGGGAGCAGCTCCCAGCCGGAAAAGTCCCCGGCCAGGTTCACCGCCCGGGCGTGGGGCGCCCACAGGCGGAAACGGAAGCCGCCGCCCTCGGGATGCGCCCCGAACCAGTCCGCCGCGGCGCACCAGGTGCCGCCGTAAAATGCCGCTGTATCCACCTGTGCCACCTCCTCATTCTCTCCATTCTATCATTCCGCCGGGCCGGATCCTGCCGAAACGGACGGAATCTGATCTGATTATTTTACCCCAATTCCCGCGTCCCGTCAAGAAACGCGCACAGCGACGACCGCCCCCGACAAAAGGCAGTCGCCGCTGCATATTTCATTCTTCCTCCTGGGCCGCCGCAGCACCGCCCAGGTCGAAGTCCTCGGCCACGCTGCCGCCGTCCCGTCGGAGCATCTGCTCCATGACGCGGATGTCGCTGTCCACGTCCATGGCGTCGGACTGATAGAGCTGGTCCAGCTGCCGCTCAAAGCCCGCCACGATCTTATCCATGGTGTCGGCGATGCGCTGCTTGGCCTGGGACACATTCTCGCCGCTGACGCCGGCCTCCTCAAAGTCGGCATAGCTGTCCAGCAGCTTCTGGGTGGTGGGCAGATAATAGTTGAGGAAGGTGGAAGCCTTGGGCTTCTTGGCCGGCTCCTCCTCCACGATGCGGAAGATCTTGCCCGCCAGGTCCTCCAGCCGGTCGATCTTGGCGCTGATAACGGGGTCGGCGATGCGGTCGTTGGCCCGGCGGATGTCCCGCAGCTGGCCGCTGTAGCCCTCCTCCGCCTCTGCCGGGGCGGACTGCTTCTGCCGCCGCTGCTGCTCCAGGTCCTCCGCCGCCTCAAAGGTGCGCACCAGGACGCCCCGGCCCAGGTCCAGGTAGGCCTCCTTCCCCCAAAAGCCCTTCTGCACCATCTGCTCCAGGTCGCTTTCCACCCGGCGGGGGGATACATCCGCCGCCGCGGCAAACTGGGCGATACTCACCGTCTCCTTTTTCCCGGCGATGGCCTGGTACTTGGCGTACCGGCGCAGACGGCGGCGCATCCGATGGCTGCCCAGCAGCAGGCCCAGGCCCCCGGCGGTGATGCCCATGGGCAAAAACACTTCCTCCAGAAACCAGGCCCAATGGCCGTCCTGCAGGAAAAACAAGTAGTCACTCACCGTGTTAAACAGGACGATGCCGCCGATCGCGGTCACCACAAGCCCGATGTTCCGCATAACATTCGCGTTGCCGTCGGAGACCTTCGGGGTGCGGGTGAGGCTGCCCTTGCGTTTTTTGCTCTGAGCCGCGGAGCCGCTCTTTTTCTCCGCAGCGGTGGAGGCGGCAGTGCCTTTCACGGGTTCCTCCGTCTGCGCCGTAATGATCGTCTGCTGGGTGCCGGCGCGGTTTTTCTTGCGCTTATTGCTGTCGGAGAGCTTGGCAAAGAGCACAATGAGGCCCACGGGCCAGGCAAAGGCGAAAAGAAGGGCGATAACGATCCACGACCACAACTCGCTGTTATCCGGTTTTTTCGGTTGTCTGGCGTTTCTGCTCTCGTCCATGGATCGATTCCTCCTGCGCAACATATCTGACTGTTTTTGATGCATTATATTTTACTCTTTTTCCGTCTCTGCGTCAAGAAACGGCGGAAAATCTTTACGAATTTTGCAGGCGGCCGGTTTCCCGGCCGCCTGTCATATATTTTTTTATTTTCCGCGGCGGGTATAGATCCTCGCCAGGCCGCCCTCGGCGGTCTCCCGGTAGCGCTGGTTCATATCCAGGCCCGTGTAGTACATGCTCTTGAGCACCATATCATAGCTGATATTCCGGGTGCCGGTGAGGAAGTAGGCAATGTTGGCGGAATTGATGGCCCGCATGGCAGCCACGGCGTTGCGCTCGATACACGGCACCTGCACCAGGCCGCAGATGGGGTCGCAGGTGAGGCCCAGGTGATGCTCCAGGGACACCTCGGCGGCGTACTCGATCTGATGGATGTTATAGCCGAAGGCCTGGCACGCGGCGGCGGCGGCCATGGAGCAGGCCACGCCTACCTCCGCCTGACAGCCGCACTCCGCCCCGGACACGGAGGCGTTGCGCTTGGCCAGCTCGCCGAACAGCCCCGCCACGCCCAGAGCGTGGGCAATATCCAGCTCGCTGAGCTTTCTCTTGTCCCGGAAATAGTACAGCACCGCCGGCAGCACGCCGCAGGAGCCGCAGGTAGGCGCCGTGACGATGGTGCCGTTATCGGCGTTCTGCTCGCTGACGGCATAGGCATAGGAGCAGACCTTCTGACACTCCACCAGCTCCGGGTGCTTGGTCTCCACGATATGGTCGTGCATGTATTTGGCCTTGCGCTGGATGTGCAGGCCGCCGGGCAGCTCCCCGGTGCGGGAGAGGCCCTCCTCCACGGAGGATGCCATCACCCGCCACACGCCCATGAGATAGTCCCAGATCTCGGGGCCCTCGTTCATCTCAATATACTCCACCAGGTCCACATACCGGTACTGGCAGAACTGCAGGATCTCGGCAAAGGAGTTCTCCATATAGATCTCCTCGCTCTCCATCTCCTGCTCCCGGCCCTCAACGACGATGTCGCCGCCGCCAATGCTCTGCACCCGGATGCGGCCCAGCTCCTCCCCGGCCCGGGTGGCAATGAGGTCCATGGTGTTGGGGTGCTTCATATCCGCGGGGTCCTTCTCCGCGAAGATCACCTCCGCCGCCACAGGGGCAAGGGCCTCCCGTATAGCGCGGTCGGTGCCGTGGCCCCGACCGGTCTTGGACAGGGAGCCGTAGAGCACGGCCTGGAATTTGTCCGCCTCCGGATGCTCCCCCCGGAAGAGCACCGCCGCCCGGGCGGGGCCCATGGTGTGGGAACTGGAGGGGCCTGTACCGATTTTATAAATATCACGGATGGATTTCATGGTATTCACCCTTTCCCTTATTTTCCAAGCGGATTATACCACAGCGGCCCCAAAAGGGCAACCCCGGCCGGGAGAGAAACAAAACACTGCGGCCTATTGGCGGGCCGCAGTGTTTTTGAGCATTATATTTTATAATGTATATTGCTGTTTTACATGAAGAAAATTAATTCCACTATATTAGGCTATTAAAAATACATTACTACTCCTTCCAAAAAAATGCAAGACAAAAAATTAACGAAATATATATAAATATTTTGTTAACAATTACACTTGATTCCGTTAAGATTCCGTACTATAATCCGAGCATGTTTCAAAGTGATGTTTCTACGCGAGGAGATTATGGGTGCATAATTTTCCTCGCAGTAGACTTTTCGCCCGTTTTTCAGCTGTATTAGCGCACCTAATGCCTGATATTAGCAATAATCAGTAATACAGCGATACTATGAGACAGGAGGTGGATCTATGCAGACCATGACACGGGCCGAAGCGGTGGACAAGCTGATGGGCCGCTACGCCGGATATTACGACATCTCCCCCGCGCAGGAGGAGCAGGCGCCGCTGGTGGCCACCTGCGACTTCCACGCTCATTCGGAGAAATACGTGCTCAGCCGAAAGGCAAAGCTTTGGGAGGCAGGCAGCCACGAGTATGTGTACCTGTTTTCCGTGCCCCATCTGACGGAGGAGATTTACAACTCCTGCCGGGACTATGCCCTGGAACACGGCATGGCCAAGGTGGAGCCGGGTCCCACCCATATGTACAGCTACATCACCACGATGTTCCTGTGCGACAGCTGCGACAAGGCAGCAAAAAAGGCTCTGCGGAAATGCCGCATCTACAAGAGCTTCAAGATGGCCTTCTGGGGTTGGATGGATTTCCACTCGGGCCTGGCGGTGCTGGAGGAGGGAAAGGCGTTTTCCAATGCCAGCGGAAGAAGTGCAGCACAGCTTTTGAATAAAACGCTGTTTTGTAAAGAAAAGAAGAAACTGTTAGGAAAGGAGAAAACTTTATGAATGCTGCATTGTTTTTGATCATTGGCATTGTCATTCTTGTCATCGGTTATATTTTCTATGGCGGATGGCTTGCCAAGAAGTGGGGCATCGACAACAGTCGCGTTACCCCCGCTCATGAACTCGAGGACGGCAAGGACTACTGCCCTGCCAAAGCCCCCGTGCTGATGGGCCACCATTTCTCGTCTATCGCCGGCGCCGGCCCCATCAACGGCCCCATCCAGGCCGCTGTGTTCGGCTGGGTACCCGTGATGCTGTGGGTGCTCATCGGTGGTATCTTCTTCGGCGGCGTGCACGACTTCGGTGCCCTGTTCGCCTCCATTCGCCACAAGGGCCAGTCTATCGGTGAGGTCATCGGCGATGCCATCGGCCCCAAGGCCAAGAAGCTGTTTATCATCTTCTCTTATCTGACCCTGATCCTGGTGGTGGCCGCTTTTGCATCCATCGTTGCCAACACCTTCAAGGCCACTTACACCGAGACCGGCGCTGTGGATCTGGAGGCCTCTGCTGCCAACGCTTCCACCGCTATCATCTCCATCATGTTCATCCTGATGGCTATCATCTTCGGCTTCTTTGTATACCGTCGTAATGCTCCTCTGGGCATCTCCACCGTTATCGGTGTTGTCGGTATCGCCGTGTGCATGATCATCGGCCTGAACTGGCACCCCATCTACCTGAGCTACACCGTGTGGATGATCATTGTTGGTATCTACATCGGCGTTGCTTCCGTTACCCCTGTGTGGATCCTGCTGCAGCCCCGTGACTACCTCAGCTCTTTCCTGCTGTACGGTATGATCATCCTGGCTGTGGTGGGCATTCTGGGCTGCCACCCCACCGTGGACATGCCCGCTTTCACCGGCTTCTATGATACCCTGGCTCCCAGCGGCACCTCCCTGGGTTATATGTTCCCCGCCCTGTTCGTGACCATCGCCTGCGGCGCTGTGTCTGGCTTCCACTCCCTGGTGGGCTCCGGTACCACTGCTAAGCAGCTGGATCAGGAAAAGGATGCCAAGCCCATTGCTTACGGCGGCATGCTCATTGAGTGCGCTCTGGCTCTGATCTCCGTGTGCGCAGTGGGTTACATCTGGGCTAAGTACTCCTCCGGCGAGACCGTTACCCCCACCGTGGTGTTTGCTACAGGCCTTGCCTCCATGTTCTCCGAAGTGTTCGGCAACGGCTGCTACAACGTGGTGTACTCCATGCTGATCCTGGCCGTGTCCGCCTTCTGCCTGACCTCCGTGGATACCGCCACCCGTCTGGCCCGGTACATGTTCCAGGAGCTCTTCACCCCCGTTGGTAAGGACGCCAAGGACCTCACCGGCTGGCGCAAGGTCATCACCAATCCCTATGTTGCTACCGCTATCACCGTGGTGGCCGGCGTTGCTCTGGGCCTGACCGGCTATGCCAAGATCTGGGCTCTGTTCGGCGCTGCCAACCAGCTGCTGGCTGCTCTGGGCCTGCTGGCCGTGTGCTGCTGGCTGGGCAAGATCGGCCGCAACAACAAGATGTTCTACTTCCCCATGTTCTTCATGCTGATCGTGACCCTGAC
>CAMBKF010000040.1 GCA_945868085.1 uncultured Oscillibacter sp. | reverse complement strand
CATCATCATGGGCCGCAGCGGCATCCGCGCCGCCTACGCCACCGGCCGGGGCCGGCTGGTGGTCCGCGCCCGGCACGAGTTTGAGGAGTTCGGTAAGGACCGCACCCGCATCGTCATCACGGAGCTTCCGTACCAGGTGAACAAGCGTATGCTCATCAAGAACATCGCCGAGCAGGTGGAGGACAAGCGCCTGGACGGCATTTCCGACATCCGGGACGAATCCGACCGCAACGGCATGCGCATCGTCATCGAGCTGAAGCGGGACGCCAATCCCCAGGTGGTGCTCAACCGCCTCTTTGCCCAGTCCCAGCTGCAGACCACCTTTGCCATCAACATGCTGGCCCTGGTGGACAACCAGCGGCAGCCGAAAATCCTGTCCCTGCGGCACATCATCGACGAGTACCTGAATTTCCAGGAAGAGATCATCGTCCGCCGGACGAAATTCGACCTGAACAAGGCCCTGGAGCGGGCCCACCTGCTGGAGGGTCTGCTCATCGCCCAGGACAACATCGACGAGGTCATCAAAATTATCCGGGAGAGCTACGACGACGCCCGGGAGAACCTCATGTCCCGCTTCGGACTGGACCAGGTGCAGGCCCAGGCCATCCTGGATATGCGCCTGAAGGCCCTGCAGGGCCTGGACCGGGAGAAGCTGCAGAAGGAGTACGACGACCTGGAGGAGAAGATCGCCTATTTCCGCCGGGTGCTGTCCGACGACGCCCTGGTGCGGCAGATCCTCAAGGAGGAGCTTTCCGCCCTGGCCGAGAAGTTCGGCGACGAGCGCAAGACCGAGATCCAGGATGTGGAGGACGAAATAGACATCGAGGACCTCATCGAGGAGGAGCAGTGCGTCTTTACCCTCACCAAGGCCGGGTACATCAAGCGCACCCCCGTCAGCGAGTACGCCGCCCAGAGCAAGGGCGGCATGGGCAAGAAGGGTATGTCCACCCGGGAGGAGGACGAGGTGGTCTCCGTGTTCACCGCATCCACCCATGACTATATCCTCTTCTTCACCGACACCGGCAAGGTCTACCGGAAGAAGGGCTATCAGATCCCCGAGAGCGGCAAGACCGCCAAGGGCATCAACATGGTCAATGTCATCCAGGTGGAGACCGGGGAGAAGGTCCAGACCATGCTCCACTTCCGGGAGACGGAGGATAAGCCCCTGTACCTGTTTATGACCACGAGAAATGGCACCGTGAAGCGCCTGCCCGTGGACCAGCTGAAGAACATCCGCCAGAGCGGCATCCGGGCCCTGACCCTGGACGAGGGCGACCAGCTCATCAGCGTGAAGGAGACCGACGGCGACCAGGATATCCTCATCGCCACCCACGACGGCCAGGCGGTGCGCTTCCACGAGAGCGACGTGCGCCCCATGGGCCGCACGGCTGTGGGCGTCCGCGGCATCCGGCTGCGGGAGGGCGACTATGTGGTGGGCGCCGGCAAGGCCCAGCCGGGCAAGACCGTTCTGGCCATCACGGAAAAGGGCTACGGCAAGCGCACCCCTGTGGAGGAGTACCGCATCACCAGCCGCGGCGGCCTGGGCATCCGCAACTATATGGTCACGGAGAAGACCGGCCCCATCGTGGGCATCAAGGTGGTGGACGGCACGGAGGATCTGCTGCTGGTCACGGAGAGCGGCATCCTCATCCGCACCCCGGTGCAGAACATCCGGGTGGCGGGCCGCGCCACCCAGGGCGTCATCGTCATGCGGTTTAAGACCGAGGGCGACCGGGTCATCTCCATGGCTCTGGCCGACCCGGAGGAGCCCACGGCATCTGCGGAGGAATAAACTATGGGAAGTAAACGGGAGAGCATGGTGCCCCTGACCCGGTGGCAGTATTTCACCAAGACCCTGTACGGCGACGCCGCCACCAAGGCGGAGTTCGAGTATGACAAGGTGATCTACTTCAAAAGTGAGGAGCTGCAGCGCATCGAGGAGGGCAACCGCCGCATCCACGGGCTGCTGCTGGTGGTATTGTGCCTGGTGTTCCTGTCGGCCATCAAGTGGCAGAACATCTATTTCGTGGTGGCGTGCATGATCGTCATCGTGGCGGGGGAGGCGGTGCGCCTGCTGCGCCTGCCCAAGGACATCCGCGCCCACCTGACCGATTCCGGCCGGAGGAAGCGGGGATGACCGTGGACATCATCGCCCGCATCCATACGGATCTGCCGGAGAAATTCGGCGTGCCCCGGCAGAGCGGCCTGGTGCCCCAGCTCCGGGGGACCATCGTGCTGGAGCCGGCCTATCGGAACCCGGACGCCCTCCGGGGGCTGGAGGGCTTTTCCCACCTGTGGCTGATCTTTCAGTTTCACCGGGCGGTGCGGGAGGGCTGGTCGCCCACGGTGCGGCCGCCCCGGCTGGGGGGCAACCGCCGCATGGGGGTGTTCGCCACCCGGTCGCCCTTCCGGCCCAACAACCTGGGTCTGTCCTGCGTGAAGCTGGAGGGGGTGCGGCTGGACGAGAAGCTGGGCCCGGTCATCGACGTCAGCGGCGCCGACCTGGTGGATGGCACGCCGATTTTGGACATCAAGCCCTACCTGCCCTATGCCGACTGCCGCCCGGAGGCCACCGGCGGCTTTACCGACCCTCTGGACGGGCAGACCCTGCAGGTAAACTGCGACCCGGCGCTGCTCTCTGGCCTGAACGAGGAACAGAAGGCGGGACTCATGGGCGTGCTGGCCTGCGATCCCCGGCCCCGGTATCAGGAGGACCCGGAACGGGTCTACGGCCTGGCCTTCGCCGGGAAAAACGTGAAGTTCACCGTAAAGGACGGGGTGCTCACGGTTGTGGCCGTGGAGGATTAATGCCGCCCGGGGCGATGTGGGCATCGCCCCCTACACCCATTTTCATGAGACCGTCCGTAGGGGCCGGCGTCCCGACGGCCCGAACCTGGACTTGCATAAATTTTCCTACTATCCGTAGGGCGGGCTGCCCTCGGCTCGCCGCATGGGGAACGGATTGCCACACCCAGTGTGAGCACTGGGTTCGCAATGACATACGCTTTTATAAGGCAACCTGCCTTTCAAGGAGCTTTTATGAAAACTGTTACCATTTACACCGACGGCGCTTGTTCCGGCAACCCCGGGCCCGGGGGATGGGGAGCCATTCTGGAGTGGAACGGCATCCAGAAGGAAATTTCCGGCGGTGCATCGGACACCACCAACAACCGTATGGAGCTCACCGGCGTCATCGAGGCCCTGGGCCTGCTGAAGGAGCCCTGCGTGGTGGAGCTTTACAGCGACAGCAAGTACGTCATCGATGCCCTGTCCAAGGGCTGGGTCTACGGCTGGCAGAAAAAGGGCTGGGTCAAGAGCGACAAAAAGCCCGCCCAGAATGTGGACCTGTGGGAGCGTCTCCTGCCCCTCATCGCCCGGCATGAGGTCCGCTACCACTGGGTCAAGGGCCACGCCTCCAACGCCAAGAACAACCGCTGCGATGAGCTGGCCGTGGCCGAGAGTCGGAAATTCTGACTACTGTTCACAAATTGTTCACCGGGAATTTATTGTTTTGCCATATTTACAAAGTAATATATGAGCATACAAAGAACCTTTCCTAAAGTGATTTTCTCTCTCTCCTAACACACAACAGAAAAGCCTCCCGCTGCAAGGCGGGAGGCTTTTCTGTATCTGGCAAAAAATCCGTTGCAATTTGCCGCCGTTTGCCGTAAAATAGCCCCAAGAAAAATATAGGGAGGTATATTTTATGGATTTTAACCCCCAAATGCAGCTGGCCGGCCTGCTGGAATGGATGAACGAAATGATGCAGTCCTGCCACGGTCAGACCGCGGTCATCGGTATTTCCGGCGGCAAGGACAGCTCCACCGTGGCGGCCCTGGCCGTGGCGGCCTACGGGCGGGAGAATGTCTACGGCGTCCTCATGCCCAACGGCGTGCAGCCGGACATTGACTATTCCCAGGCCCTGGTGGAGCACCTGCAGATCCCCCACTGCACCATCAACATCCACGATGCGGTGCAGGGCGTCCTGACCGAAATGGAGAAGGCGGGCTTTGCCCCCAGCCGCCAGACCACGGTGAATCTGCCCTCCCGCATCCGCATGTCCACTCTCTACGCCATGGCCCAGAGCCTGCCCGGCGGCACGGTCATCAACACCTCCAACCTCTCCGAGGACTGGGTGGGCTACTGCACTATTTACGGCGACAGCGCCGGGGCCTTCTCCCCCCTGGGCATGTACACCACCGAGGAGGTCATCGCCCTGGGCCGGGCCCTGGGCTTGCCGGAGCATTTCCTGCAGAAGCCGCCGTCCGACGGCCTCACCGGCCTCACGGACGAGGACAACCTGGGCTTCACCTACCACGCCGTCAACGAGTATGTGCGCCGGGGTGTGTGCGACCCGGAGATCCGGAAACAGATCGACCAGAAGCACAAAGCCAGCCGCTTCAAATTTGCCACCATTCCCGTGTACCACAACGGCCTGCCCATGGCCCTGGAGGAGGAGACGGACTACTATAAGTAAGGCGAAGATAAGGTGTGCACCATGAAGATCAAGCAGCAAGAGCAAATTAAAGCGTTTTTGGACGGTGGGTTCGGTCCCGACGCGGCCCGTGGCCTGCTGGCCAGGCAGGAGGAAAGGCTCCGTTTTCTCATAGAAAGCACGAAGAATAAGTCCAAAAACCAGATGAAGACCATGGAGCAGACCCTGCTGCCCCGGATCGCCCTGTACCAGGTGCTCCAGCAGGAGGGCTGTTCCCAGGCAGAGGCCTATGCGTGCCTGCGGCGCTACATGATGGATCACGTGGCGGCCCAAAAGCACGCAGCCACAGCCAGAATGGAGGCAGTGCCGGGATTTTACGCCCTATACAGCCGCATATTCCTGCGCATTATGCGCACCACCGACCTGCAGGAGAGCGTGCAGACCCGGGACAAGGACAGCTTTGATGTGACCATCCGCCGCTGTCTATGGCACACGGCCTGCGTGGAAAACGGCTGCCCGGAGCTGTGCCGCCTGTTCTGTGATGTGGACGATGTGAACTACGGGGGCCTGAAAAAAATCGGGTTTTCCCGGACGAAGACCCTGGGCTATGGCGGTGACTGCTGCGATTTTCACTTTTACAAAAAGTAACGCGCTCGTGCTTGACAGGGAGGATATTTCTGCTATAATGGGCATAGAAAGGGTGCTGCGACAAGCGGTTGGCCCGGTTATAAGAGAAGCAACTTAAGAAACCTTAAGAAACCGTCACTTTGCCGAGTGGCGGTTTCTGCGTTTTACGATGATCGTCACCGTGAAGGCTCCGATATGTAGTGTAATCCGCACAGCCTCACCCCCTCTCGGGTGGTGTGGCCAACCGCCTGCCGTTCGTGCAGCACCTGACGAAATTATAGTGAAAATTTAATATTTTGTCAATATAGGAATATTTTCTGTTTCTATGCGGCTTATCAAAAAGGAAACCGCCACCAGTCAAGGTGGCGGTTTTTTAAAAGTGAAATGTACCCGGCTGCCCGCCGGCCGCGGACGGCTCACTGACCGTAATGGGTGGCTACCCAGCGGCGGGTGTGCTCCACAAAGCGCCGGGTGGACAGGGACAGGGCGGTCTTGTCCTTTACCCCGATGCCGATGTTCCGGTAAAACGGCTCGGGCAGCGGGCAGGCCACCAGGGGATAGGGGCAGTGCTCCAGCTCCAGCTCCGGCATGATACTGATGCCCAGGTTGTTGGACACCATGGCCAGGATGGACAGGTCATCCCGCAGGATGTACTGGATGTTGGGCCGCACCTGTAGCCGGTCCAGCACGGCCTGGACTTCGTAGTCGTCCCCCTCCTGCAGGTAAATAAACGGTTCCGAGGCCAAAGCGTCCAGGGGGAAGGGGTCACGCCCGGCCAGGGGATGGCCATAGGACACGACGACCTTCCACTGGTCCCGGTGCAGCAGCCAGGTGTCCAGGGATTGGGTCGTAGGCAGGCTGACGAAGCAGCAGTCCGCCTGGCCGCTGAGCACCGCGCCCTCCAGCTCCGCGTTTTCCACGAAGGGCAGCAGCTCAAACTCGATGTGCGGATGCTCCGCCCGGAAGGACTTCAGCAGATACGGCAGCCACTGGACGGACACGCTGTTAAAGGTGGCCACCCGCACCAGGCCGGTCTCCATGCCCCGGAGGTCGGCGGCTTTCTGCTCCAGCCGGAGGGCGTCGTCGCACAGGGACTGTATGTAGGGCAGCAGCGCCCGGCCGTCCGCCGTGAGGGTCACGCCGCCCCGGTTGCGCACGAACAGCGGCACGCCCAGCTCCGATTCCAACGCCGCGATGGTGTGGCTGACCCCGGACTGGGTGAAATGCAGCTCCTCCGCCGCCTGGGTGAAGCCGCCGCAGGCAGCGACCCGCAAAAAAACCTGATATTTTCCCATGCTCATGTGCCTTGCCCTCCTTTGCCCCTATAGTGTAACACAGATTTCCCACAGGCACAATAAAATTTCATGGAAACGATGAATAAGATTCGTTTTACAAATTGCTAAGGTTCTGCTAATATAATATCATCCAGTAAGCTTACGAAAATCAAAACTACATAAGGAGGTCAGAATCATGTTTCTGAACGTCTTGTTGGGCGCGTTGGCCGTTCTTTTGGTAATCGTGGGCGTTGTATCTGCCGTCACCGGCAAAAAATAAATGAGTTGTTTGATTTACCTTTCTTTTCCATACGATATTCTTCCCTTTCCCCTTTTAATGCAAAACCGTCGCTTTCTCCAGAAGCGGCGGTTTTGCATTTTTTTTTCGGAGCTGGGGGGCAGCCCGCCCTGCGAAATGAAAACAGAAAATTCGGCGGACGGGGTGATGTGGGCATCGGCCCCTACGGAATATTTTGTAGGGGGCGGTGTCGCCGATGGCCCGAGCCGGATTTGCGCAAGTTGTCATGCCATCCGTAGGGCGGCGTGCCCTCACGCCGCCGCAGGTGCGGCGCAGGGTATTACGGATTGCCACACCAGTGACATCGGTCACTGGCTCGCAATGACAGGGTTTGCGTGGAGTGCAATGTGGGGCGGGACACATGGGTCCCGCCCCACAAAAATATCGCCGCGCCGGCATGGGTACCGGTGCGGCGATCTGCGGTTTTACGATAGTGGGGGCCGGAGCTTACGCGGCGGGACCTTCGGGCTGCGGGGCCGGGCCGTCCTCGGGCAGCTTGGAGATGAGGGTGCGGTGCAGCCGGCGGAAGCACAGCAGCGACACGATCAGGGAGAACACCTCCGCAATGGGGTAGCACCACCAGACCAGGTTGTCGTTGCCCATGCTGTGGCCGATCTGTGCCAGGACGAAGGCGATGGGGATCAGCAGCACCAGCTGCCGGATGAAGGAAACGATCAGCGAGTAGATGGATTTGCCCAGGGCCTGGAAACAGCCGCCCAGGGCGATGCACGCACCGGCCAGGCAGAAGCTCAGGGAGATGATCCGCAGGGCCGGGATGCCCACGGACAGCATGGTGTCGGATGCCTCGAAAATTTTCAGCAGCGTGCCGGGGAAGATCTGGAAAATGGCCATACCCAGGAGCATGATGCAGGAGGCATAAATGGTGCTGCGCTGGATGGCCTCGGTCATGCGGCGGCGCTGCTGGGCGCCGTAGTTATAGGCGATGATGGGCACCACGCCGTTATTGAGACCGAACACCGGCATGAACACGAAGCTGTTGAGCTTGAAGTAAATGCCAAAGGCGGTGGCGGCGGTCTCGTGGGCGGAGTGATAGGTGATGAGGATCTTGTTCATGAGGAAGGTCATCACCGAGCCGATGGCCATCATCACCACCGACGGCAGGCCGATGGCATAAATGCTGCCGATGATGCGCCAGTTGGGCCGGAAGCCCCGGAATACCAGCTGGATCTCCGGGTTTTTCTTCAGGTTCAACACCAGCGCGAAGATGCAGGCACAGATCTGGCCGATGACCGTGGCGATGGCTGCGCCGGCCACGCCCATTTTGAACACAAAGATGAAAATGGGGTCCAGGATGATGTTGATGATGGCTCCCGCGCCCTGGGTGTACATGGACAATATGCTGTGGCCGGTGCCCTGGAGCAGCCGCTCCAGCATCATCTGGCCGAAGGCACCGAAGGACGCGCCCATGACGATCATCAGATACTGGTTGCCCATCTGGATGATCTCCTCCACGTCCGTCTGACTGCGGAAGAAGAAATCCGACAGGGTCAGGCCCAGCACCGCGCACAGCACAAAGCCCACCAGTGCCAGAAACAGGCCGTTCATGGCCACGGTGTCCGCCCGCTTCTGATCCTTGGCGCCCAGGGCCCGGCCCATGAGGGCGTTGACGCCCACGGCGGTGCCCGCGGCCAGGGAGATCATCAGATTCTGCGCCGGGAACGCCAGGGACACGGCGGTCAGCGCTGCCTCGCTGACCCGGGAGACGAACACGCTGTCCACGATGTTATACAGCGCCTGCACCAGCATGGAAACGATGATGGGCAGGGACATGTTCCAGATGAGTTTTTTGATGGGCATGACGCCCAGCTTGTTTTCGTTCTGCATATCTTACCTCTTTTTTTCAGTTCACGTCAGGACAGTATAACACCATTTTAACGGAAAAGATAGACCGAAAACGCCAAAAAAACCGGCAAAATCTGCAAATTATTTTGGTTTTACGGATTTTCAGCCCAAAAACGGCGGATCTCCTCCTCAGGGCAGGCGGCGCTGCCCTGGGCGAAGCCGTCCCTTCCGCCGCCCCGGCCATGGAGAGCGGCGTTCATGGCTTTGACAAGGGCGGAAATGTCCTGCCCCGGGTGGATAACGGCGTATTTGTAGCTGCCGTCCGCCCCGGCGAACACGGCACACCGGCCCCCGCAGGTGCGGCTTACGGCGTCACACAGCCGGCGCACGCTGTCCGGCTCCATGGGCGGCTGCACCAGCAGCACGTTCCCCGCGCCCCGGTGCGCCTCCGCCAGGCGCTGGAACTCCGCCTCCTCCAGCCCGGCGCACCGGGCCTTCAGGCTCTGCACCTCGCCCAGCAGCCGATCCACGGCTTCGGCGGTCTTTTCGGGCTTTACGGAGAGGGCCCGGCCCACGGCGCTGTTCTGCTGCCAGTTCAGAGCCAGATAGTTCAGCGCCCGCTGGCCGCACAGCAGCTCCAGGCGCACGCCGTCCCGGAATTTCTGCCAGCCGATGAATTTCACCAGTCCCACCTGGCCGGACCGGGCCACATGGGTGCCGCAGCAGGCGCACATGTCCGCCCCGGGAAACCGGGTGATGCGCACCTGGCCGGTCAGCTCCTTCTTGCTGCGGTAGGGGAGGGCGGCCAGCTCGTCGGCGCTGGGGTAGAGGGCCTCAAAGGGGTGATTTTCCCAGATGTAGCGGTTGGCCCGGGCCTCGATGTCCAGCACCCCCTCCCAGGGGATGTCGGCGTTGTAGTCGATGATGACGGAGCCTTCTCCCAGGTGGAAGCCGGTGTTGTCGCAGTGGTAGGTGCTGCAGAGCATGCCGCTGACGATGTGCTCCCCGGAGTGCTGCTGCATGTGGTCAAAGCGCCGGGCCCAGTCGATAGAGCCGTGGACGGTCTCGCCCTCGGGCAGGGGCTTATCGCAGGTGTGGAGGATGACGCCCTCCTGCTCCTGGACGTCCGTGACCTTGGCGCCGCCCAGGACGCCGTGGTCGGCAGGCTGGCCGCCGCCCTCGGGATAGAAGGCGGTCCGGTCCAGCTCTACCTGCCATTTTTTGCCCTGGGGGCGGCAGGCAAGGACCTTTCCGTCAAATTCCCGCTGAAAGGCATCGGCGTAGTATAGCTTTACGGTTTCCATGTTGAAAACTCCTTTGATGATGAATGTGTTTGAGAACAGTATGCCGCAAAATGGGGAGAAATGCAAGGGGGGAGGGGAAAAGTTGAAAGCCGGGTACGGTGCGCCGGAGCCGGGCGGACAGGGTCGTCCGCCCCATACGATGTTCTATCGGTGAATGGTGTGTAGGGGCCGGCGTCCCCGACGGCCCGAATTGGGTCTGCTTAGATTTTCTTGCTATCCGTAGGGCGGGGTGGCCACACCCCGCCCCCCTACAAAGAATACGGATTCCCACGTCGCTTCGCTCCTCGGAATGACAGGAATATGTTCTTGTTTTGTCATTGCGAAGCCAGTTCGCAAACTGGCTGTGGCAATCCGTAACCCCCGTCCTTAAAGACTTCCATGCGTAAGGGCCGCCAACCACCGCGATTCTTGCAATACACAGAGCGGCGGGGTGTGGGCACCCCGCCCTACAGGAATATGGTTGGGGCCGGTGCCGCCGGGCCGATGTGGGCATCGGCCCGTACGGATGGGATGGTGGTTGGTGCGGGCCGGGCGACCGCAAGGGTCGCTCCCACGCACCGCCAAAAATCCCCCGTCCCCCTTGCAAATAACCATGTCATTGCGAGGGCGCTCTGCGCCCGTGGCGATCCGTAACCCCCGTCCCCGCAAAAAAGAGGTGGCCTTGCGGCCACCTCTCGATTTTTCTTTGCACGGAGCGGGCTTAGTCCTCCTCCAGCTGGCCCACCAGGGCGATATGCAGCTCATCCAGCTGCTTCTGCCCTCCCCACAAAATAGCGGGGCATTTTGCGGGGACCCCTCGCAGGATTTTGATCCTCGGCGGAAGTGAATTCCGCCTGCGGCAAGGTTTTGCGGCGCAAAACGCTTGGTGTGGAGCAAAAGCAGGGGGGATTCTCCGGCTTTGCGGCAGCTTAGTCCTCCTCCAGCTGACCCACCAGGGCAATATGCAGCTCATCCAGCTGCTTCTGCTCCACGGTGGAGGGCGCACCCATCATAATATCCTGGGCGTTCTTGTTCATGGGGAAGGGGATGATCTCCCGGATGGAGCTCTCGCCCGCCAGGAGCATGACCATGCGGTCCACGCCCGGGGCGATGCCCGCGTGGGGAGGCGCACCGTAGCAGAAGGCGTTGTACATGGCGGGGAACTTCTTCTTCACGTCCTCCTCGCCCAGGCGCACCAGCTCAAAGGCCTTGATCATGATCTCGGGGTCGTGGTTCCGCACGGCGCCGGAGCTGAGCTCCACGCCGTTGCACACCAGGTCGTACTGGTCGGCGGTGATGCTCAGGGGGTCGATCTCGCCCCGCTCCGCCTTCAGCAGCACCTCCAGGCCGCCGGAGGGCATGGAGAACGGGTTGTGGCAGAACTCCAGCTCGCCGGATTCGTCGCCGATCTCGTACATGGGGAAGTCCACGATCCAGCAGAACTCGTAGCGCTCCTTGTCCATGTGGCCCTCACAGGCGGCGCCGAAGGTCTTGATCATCACGCCCACGGACTTGGTGGCGTACTGTCCGGCAGCCACCACCACCAGCGTGTTGGGCTTGAGCTCCAGCACCTTGGCCAGCTCGTCCTGCACAGGCGCCACGAACTTGGCGATGCCGCCGGCCAGCTGGCCGTTCTCGTCCACCTTGAACCAGTAGCCCTTGGAGCCGGACTGCACCTCGCAGTCGGTCAGCAGCTTTTCGATCTGCTTGCGGGTCAGGGTGCAGTCGGTGATGTCCACCATCTTCACGGACTGGCCCCGCAGCGCCTCGAACTCGCTGTCGGCGAACAGGGAGGTGACGGTCTTGCTGGTCAGGTCGATGCGCAGGTCGGGCTTATCGGAGCCGTAGGTCTCCATGGCGTCGTTGTAGGCGATGCGGCGGAAGGGTGCGCTGGAGGCCACGTTGTAGGTGCCGAACTTGGCGAAGATGGGGGGCAGCACGTCCTCCAGCACGGCGAACACGTCGTCCTGGGTGGCGAAGGCCATCTCCATATCCAGCTGATAGAACTCGCCGGGGGAGCGGTCGCCGCGGGCGTCCTCATCCCGGAAGCAGGGCGCGATCTGGAAGTAACGGTCGAAGCCGGAGGTCATGAGCAGCTGCTTGAACTGCTGGGGGGCCTGGGGCAGGGCGTAGAACTTGCCCGGGTGCTTCCGGGCGGGCACCAGGTAGTCCCGGGCGCCCTCGGGGGAGGAGGCGGTGAGGATGGGGGTGGTGATCTCCAGGAAGCCGTGCTCGGTCATGGCGGCCCGGAGGGCGGCCACCACCTGGCAGCGCAGGATGATGTTCTGCTTCACGGCGGGGTTGCGCAGGTCCAGATAGCGGTACTTCAGACGGGCGGTCTCGTCGGCCTCCCGGCTGCGGTTGATCTCAAAGGGCAGGCTGTTGTAGCGGCAGCGGCCCAGGACCTCGATCTTGCTGGGCACCACCTCGATGTCGCCGGTGGCCTGCTTGGGGTTCTTGCTGGCCCGCTCCCGGACCACGCCCTCCACGCTGATGGTGGACTCCTTGTTCAGGCCCTTGATAATGGCCAGCATGTCCTCGGTCTCGGCCACCACCTGGGTGGTGCCGTAGAAGTCCCGCAGGACCACGAAGGCCAGGTTGCTGCCCACCTCGCGGACGTTCTCCATCCAGCCTACGATCTTTACGTTCTGGCCCACATCGGCCAGGCGCAGCTGATTGCAGGTGTGTGTACGCATTTGCATCATCGTATTCTTCCTCCTGTTTTGATAATGAGTTGTATAATATTGATTAGATATTACGGATTGTTTTCGATTTGCGCCGTATGGAAGCTGGCGCCGGCGGGGCGATGTGGCCATCGCTCCTACGGAGTTCTATCGGCAAAGGGTGCGTAGGGGCCGGCCTCCTGGACGGCCCGGACCGGGCTTGTGCCGCATTCCTTGCCAAAAACAATGTCATTGCGAGGCCAGTGCGCACACTGGCTGTGGCAATCCGTGCCTCCCGCGCTTTACTCCAGAATCACCGTGCCCTTATTCTTCTCCGCCAGGCCGGACTGGATCAGGGCCAGGGTCTCGGCAAAGGGCAGCTTGGTCTGCTCACCGGTCTTCATATCCTTGCAGGCCACCACTCCGGCGGCAATTTCGTCGCCCCCCAGGAAGATCACATAGGGCACGCCGATTTTGTCGGCGTAGTTCATCTTGGCCTTGAACTTCTTCTGCTCGGTGTACAGCTGGGTCCGCACGCCGGCGGCCCGGAGCTTGGTGGAGAGGGAAATGGCCGGGGCCAGGTCCTCCGTCATGGGTAGCACCAGCACGTCCGCCGGGGCGGTGGGCAGGTCCGGATTCAGCATTCCCTGCTCGCCCAGAACATAGAACAGCCTTGTCAGGCCGATGGAGATGCCCACGCCGGGCAGCTGCCGGTCGGTGTAGTACTCGGCCAGGTTGTCGTACCGGCCGCCGGAGCACACGGAGCCGATCTCCGGGTGGTCCAGCAGGGTGGTCTCGTACACGGTGCCGGTGTAGTAGTCCAGGCCCCGGGCGATGGTCAGATCTACGGCGAAATTCTCCTCCGGCACGCCGAAGTCCGCCAGGTACGCCGTCACGGTTTTCAGCTCGGACAGGCCCTGGTCAAACAGCTCGTGCCGCCCGGCGTAGCCCTCCAGGGCCGCCAGGACGTCGGCGTTGGAGCCGGTGATGGCGATGAACTTGAGAATTTCCGCTGCCTGGTCCTCGGTGAGGCCGCAGTCCTCCAGCAGCAGCGCCCGGACCTTCTCCGGCCCGATCTTATCCAGCTTGTCCACCGTGCGCATGATGGCCCCGGACTGCTCCGTCAGCCCCAGCATGGCGTAAAAGCCGTTCAGAATCTTGCGGTTGTTCACCCGGATCTGGAAGCGCTTCAGCCCCAGGCGGGTGAAGGTCTGGTAAATAATGGAAGGAATCTCCGCCTCGTTGGTGATGTCCAGCTTGCCGTCGCCGATGACGTCGATGTCCGCCTGGTAAAACTCCCGGAACCGGCCCCGCTGGGCCCGCTCGCCCCGGTAGACTTTGCCGATCTGATAGCGGCGGAAGGGGAAGCTCAGCTCGCCCCCGTGGAGGGCCACATACTTGGCCAGGGGTACGGTCAGGTCAAAGCGCAGGGCCAGGTCGGCGTCGCCCTTCTGAAAGCGGTAAATCTGCTTTTCGGTCTCGCCGCCGCCCTTGGCCAGCAGCACCTCGCTGGCCTCAATGACCGGGGTGTCCAGGGGGGTGAAGCCATAGAGGGAATAGGTCTCCCGCAGGATCTGCATCATCCGCTCCATCTGCTGCTGGGGCTGCGGCAGCAGCTCCATAAAGCCCGAGAGGGTCCGGGGCGTCATTTTTGCCATGTTCGTGTTCTCCTTTTATCATGAATTTCGGTTGACGGAAAGTAAAAAAAGCGCTCCCGTCCCGTGCATTGGGACGAGAGCGCGATGCTTCGTGGTGCCACCCAATTTCGGTCCCCGAAGGGGGACCCTTTGGCGCTCCTGTTACGGGGAGCGGGCCGTGGATGTTTCCATCCCCGCTGGTGGGGCTGTCTTCACTCTGTGTGCCGGGGCGCGCTTGCAGCCGATGGCGCGCCTCTCTGCTCCGGCGGGGACAGAACTACTCCTGCTCCGTTATCGCGGTATTTCAGCTTATTTTAGCCCATTGGCCGGGAAATGTCAAGCGGTGAAGGGGCTGCTTTTGGGATTGACCACCTCGCGCCAATCCAGGTCGCCCCGGGCCAGGCCCAGCACCAGCATCTCGGCGGTGGCGATGTTGCTGGCGTAGGGGATGTTGTTCTTGTCGCACAGGCGGGAGATATAGATGATGTCCGGGGAGGGCTCCTTGGTGTTGGGGTCGTCGAAGCAGAGGACCATGTCCAGCTCGTTATAGGCGATGCGGGCGCCGATCTGCTGGCCGCCGCCGTGGTAAAAGCTCATAAAGCGGTGGATGGTCAGGCCCGTGGCCTCGGCCACCATCTGGCCGGTGGTAGCGGTGGCGCAGAGGGTGTGCTTGGCCAGGATGCCGCAGTAGGCGGTGCAGAACTGGACCATGAGTTCCTTGCGGTTGTTGTGAGCGATCAGTGCGATATTCATAATTGCGCTCTCCTTTCTGTGCAATAGAAATAGTCTTGAAACAGCTGCCATGGTAAGGGCGGCAAGCGGCGATCTGCGCTCAAAAGCCCGAATTCGGACGGGGGGGACGGATTCCCACGTCGCTTCGCTCCTCGGAATGACAGGCAGGTTTTTTCGCCAGCTTGTTTATATTTTCATCAGCGGGGCTTTTCCGCCCGCGATGCGTTTGGCAATGTTATAGTAGGCCCGGGCGGCGTAGAAATTGTCGTCCCGCAGGGGCACGCCCTGGTTAAGACACCTGGGGATGTCCGGATCCTCCGGCACCACGCCCAGCAGGGGCAGGCCCGCGGCGTCCATGGCGTCATCGATGGTGGTGTGCAGCTGGCGCATGAGCTTTTTGGCCACCCGGTTCACCACCAGATGGACCTTGTCCGTGGGGAAGCGGTCCAGCTCCATGACGGTCCGCTGGGCGTCCCGCAGGGCGGTGACGTCCGTGGTGGTCACCACCACCACATGGTCCGCCTCCTGGGTGGCCATGCGGAAGCCCTGTCCCAGGCCCGCCGGCGCATCCACCAGGCAGAAGTCGAAGTTTTCCTTGATCCGGCCCATGAGGGTCCTGACCTGGGCCGGGTCCACCCGGAAGCCGTCAAAAACCAGGGGCGCGGCCAGCAGGAACAGGGAGGGGTATCTGGGATGGCTCACCACCGCCTCCTCCAGGGTACATCGGCCGCTCATTACGTCGGAAAAATCCATCAGGGCGCTGTCGCTGAGGCCCAGGGCCAGGTCCAGGTTCCGCAGGGTGATGTCGCAGTCCAGGCACAGCACCTTTTTTCCCATGGAGGCCAGGGCGAAGCCGATGTTGGAGGTGAATGTAGTTTTTCCGGTGCCGCCTTTGCCGGACACCACGGCAATGATCTCGCCCATTGTGCCTCCTTTCCTTATTTGAGAGGGGATTTTTTGATCCGGGCAAAGGCCCGGGGGAACTGCCGGGGCGTGGGCTTTGCCTTGCGGATGACCACCACCCGGTGCCGCACCTCCGTGCAGGGGACGGTGTAGTCCAGGACCTTCTCGACTTTCCCGCCCAGCTGCGCAATAGCGCTGCGGGCGCCGTCGATCTCCGCATCCGATTCCACGGATTTCATGGCCAGGAACGCCCCGCCGGGCTTCACCAGCGGCAGCGCCAGCTCGCACAGGATCGGCAGCGCCGCCACCGCCCGGGACACGGCGTAGTCGTACTGCTCCCGGCGTTCGGCGGCGAATTCCTCTGCCCGGGCGTGGACACAGGAAATGTTTTCCAGGTCCAGGGCCTCCGCCGTTTCCCGCAGGAAGTCGATGCGCTTGCCCAGGCTGTCCAGCAGGGTCAGCCGGGCCGCGGGCTCCAGGATGGCCATGGGCATTCCGGGAAAGCCTGCGCCGGTGCCCACGTCCACCACGGTCTTGTCCCGGAAGTCCGCCGCCGTCAGCAGGCAGGCGCTGTCCAGCAGGTGCAGCGTGGCCACATCCCGGGGCTCCGTAATGGCCGTCAGGTTCATGACCTTATTTTTCTCCAGCAGCCGCCGGGCGTATTCCGTCAGGGTCGGGATGGCGGCCGTGTCCAGGCCCAAAAGTGCCAGGCCTTGCTTCAGAATGGTTTCCAAATTATTTCTGCTCCTTCAGCAGGTCGCGGATCTCGGTGAGCAGCTCCTCAGTGGTGGGGCCTGCGGGCTCCTCGGGGGCGGGCTCCTCCTCTTGCTTTTTCAGGTGGGTCAGCTTGTTCACACCCTTCACCAGCACGAACACCACGAAGGCCGTGATGATAAAGGAGATGATGGAGTTGATGACCGCGCCGATGCCAAAGCCGCCGGGGGCCCAGTCCGCAAATGTGCTGTCGGGGATCAGCAGGCCCAGCAGGGGAGTCAGCAGGTTCTGCACAATGGAGGTGACGATGGCGGTGAAGGCAGAGCCCACCACAACGCCCACGGCCATGTCCAGCACGTTGCCGCGCATGGCAAATTCCTTGAATTCCTGAAAAAACTTCTTCATATCCGTATTCTCCTTTGCAGGATATCAGTGCTTAGGGATCAGCACTTCCGTGCCGCCCATGTAGGGCTGCAGGGCCTTGGGGATGCGCACGCTGCCGTCGGGCTGGAGGTTGTTCTCCAGCAGGGCGATGAGCATCCGGGGGGGCGCCACGCAGGTGTTGTTCAGCGTGTGGCACAGCTGCATTTTGCCGCTTTCGTCCTTGTAGCGGATCTTCAGCCGCCGGGCCTGGGCGTCGCCCAGGTTGGAGCAGGAGCAGACCTCAAAATACTTCTGCTGCCGGGGAGACCAGGCCTCGATGTCGCAGGAGCGGCACTTCAGATCCGCCAGGTCGCCGGAGCAGCACTCCAGCTGCCGCACGGGGATGTCCAGGGAGCGGAACAGCTCCACGCTGTAGCGCCACAGCTTTTCATACCAGTCCTTGCTCTCCTCGGGCTTGCAGACTACGATCATCTCCTGCTTTTCAAACTGGTGGATGCGGTAGATGCCCCGCTCCTCGATGCCGTGGGCGCCCTTCTCCTTGCGGAAGCAGGGGGAGTAGGAGG
>CAMBKF010000039.1 GCA_945868085.1 uncultured Oscillibacter sp. | reverse complement strand
CGAAGATCACGGAAATTTACGAGGGCACCAGCGAGGTCCAGCGCATCGTCATCTCCGCCAATATGGGTCTGTAAGAGGAGGAAATACCATGAAAATTCTCGTAACTGTATTCAGAGCGCAAGCCACAGCGAATGAAACAGCAGATTTTCCACCCTAGTCACAACACTTGAATTTGAGTACAGAAACAGGGTGGCTATCTGAAAAACAGTCGCCCGAAAAGGGGATATATACAAGTTATTTGCTGCTCGTCCGCATTAAAAGGCATTGATATTACTGGCTTTTTCAAAAAGTTTTGTCCCGCCTCGCGCACCAAAAAAGGCAAGCATCTTGAGATGCTTGCCTTTTTCTATTTATGCGCATTGTGCGCAGCGGCCCGGTCTCCGGCTTATACCGTGTCCCCGGCAGCAGGCAGGGTCTTTGTGTATTTTTTCATGGCCGCCACGGTGTAGACCGCCACCAACAGCTCGGTGATGGGCATGGCCAGCCACAGGGTATCCGCTCCCAACAGGACAGGCAGCGTTAGGATCAGTACCCCGCTGACCACCAGCCCCCGGGCCACCGACACGATAAACGCCGCTCCGGGCTTCATAATGGCCTGGAAGTAATAGGTGGAGAAAATATTCAGCGGCAGCAGCGGGAACGACAGCGCATAGGTGCGGACAATGGCCGGCGCTATGGTTAGAATAGCCGGGGTGGGCGACATGAAAATGCGGATATAGAAATTGGGGCATGCCATGCTCAAAACCGTCCAGAAAACGCTGAAAAAGGCCACCGTATACAGGGCCGGCCGGAGGGTCTGGCGGATGCGACCGGCCCTGGCCGCGCCATAGTTCATGGAGATAATGGGCTGCGATGCCTGGCCCACGCTGTAGGCGCAGCACTGGGCAAAGGTGCTGATCTGAATGATCGTGCCGTAAACGGCCATAGCGTCGGTGCCCAGCCAGCGCATGATCTGCCGGTTGAACAGCACCGTCAGGATGCCCATGGCCACATCCACAAAAAAGGTAGAAAAACCGGTGACGGAGATCGCCCAAAGCTTTTCCCCCAGCCTTTCCGGCCGCACCAGGCGCAGGGTATTTTTCCGGCTTAGGAAGTGGGTGAGCATCACCAGGCAGGATATACCGGAGCCGATGGCCGTGGCCAAACCCGCACCATAAACGCCCATATCACAGGGAAATACGAAGAAATAATCGCCGAGCATGTTGACAATGCCCCCGGCCAGCACGCTCATGGTGGCCAGGCCCGGACTTCCGTCATTGCGCAGGAATCCCGCCAGCAGTTGGTTCAGCAGGAACAGCGGGAACACCGGCTTGATGGGCTGCATATACCGCTGGACCAGGGCCAGCAGCGATTCATCCGCGCCGAAAAAGGTGAGAATGGGCTCCTCAAAGCACCATATCCCCACCCAGGCCAGGGCGGCCAATATCACCGCGCCGATGGCCGCCGCGGTAAAATACTGGTTTTCGCTGCCGTCCGCCCGGCCGCTGCCTCGCCGGGTGCTGAACAGCACACTGCCGCCGATGCCCACCAGCAGGCCCAGGCTGTAGATGATGTTCCACACCGGCGCCACCACCGCCAAGGCCGCCGTGCCCTCCGGCCCCTGATACTGTCCCACCATGGCCATGTCCACGATAGAGTAAATGGACGCGATCAGAGCGGTGCCAAAGGACGCCGACAGATATTTAAAATAAATGGGCCTGATTTTTCCGTTCAGAAGATCCACGCTGCACTCCTCCTTTTGCACGAAAAAAACGGATAAGAAACAAACACTTCCGTCTGTCTCTTATCCGGCTACTGCTTCTTCGAACAGCTCGCCCTCCGAGCTTACGGGGCTATTATAGCGAGGTCTTTCCCGTATGTCAAGGGTGTTTGCCCGGAAAACCGGCCGCCCGCCGGCATTGATGCTTCGAAAATCCCTTGCAATATAAAGGAAATGCTGTTATAATATTGGCAGAAAAGGGAATATTATCCTTAGAAAACGGAAGAAAGGGCCGTCTGCCCGCACATATTCCGCAAATCTCACGGAAAGCTTGCTGTCTCGGACAAGATGCGCTGCACCTGGTCCCGGGCTTTTTTGCACTATGGGAAAGGCGGTGATCGACCAAGGAATCATCACGCTGCGCTGAACCGGCACCTGCAAAAAACGCATTTGGATACATGTTTTTCGCGGATGGCGGGACAGGCAGTCCACAACCGGAAAAAACTGGAGGAATTGGAGGAACATCTATGAAAGTGAAAAAGAAACTCAGTTCACTGTTGGCGGCCCTGCTGTGAATCCTGATGCTGGCAGGCGTTCTGCCCACGGCTGCCCTGGCCGTGGAGCAGGTCCCCACTGACAACCCCCGCTACACCACCGGCGTCTCTAAATCCAAAACCGTGACGCCCCTGGACACCGAGACCTGGACCTCGGACGTGACGCTCTCCCTGCCCAGCGCAGAGGAAAAGCTGGACTCCGACGTGGTATTCGTGCTGGACGGTTCTTCTTCCACCAATGAAAGCGTGAAGAATGAGGCTCTCTCCCTTCTGAGCGATTTGAAGGATTCTGCCGATGACAGCGGCGCCGCCGTGAACGTGTGCATCGTGAAGTTCAAGCGCTATGCTACCAAGTCCGCCTGGTTCGACCTTTCGACAAGCTATGACGCTATAAAGGCCGCTATGGAGGATCCTATTTCCGGCGGCACCAACATCCACGCCGGTCTTCTGGCCGGTAAGGACGCTCTGGAGGATCACCAGAACATCTCTCCCGACAAGAAGTACCTGGTCCTGGTGTCCGACGGCTCCACCTACCTCTACAGCAAGGACGGCAACTGGGCCAGCGCCACGCCGTTCTCCCGCACTTACTACACCAAAGAAAACTACCAGGGCGCTGCCGGCGGCTATTGGGATAACGGCCTCTATGATCCCAACAACTATCCCGAGGTCAACGTTCCCCGGCCCAAGACGACCTCCGATGTGGCGACCTGGCAGGCATACCTGGCTGACGTGGCGGCCAGAAACGCCGAGAGCAACGGAGATCAGTATGATTACCATATCGACTATGATCTGAACTTCAACCAGGGCAAGCCCAGCCCCGACTTCAAGTCCCAGCCCGCTGAGAAGCGGAGCGCCAACAACCGGGACATGGCCTTCTACTATGCCGACCAGGTCTGGCAGCAGATCAAGAGCGCCGGGTATAACGCATACTCCGTCGCAACGCCGGACGGCTCTGCCGGCAAAGGGAATGCCGATGACTCCTACGCCTTCATGAATTATCTGAACGGAGATAAACGCCTGTACTTCGGCGACATCCGGAACGAGATCCTCTACGCCGTAGACGCCGGCTCCTATGTGGACGACTACATGGGCTATGTGGAGAATGACTACAACTTCGACTTCGTCAATGACCCCGCCAAGATCTATGTCACCGTGGGCGACGAGAAGCTGGAGGCCGTGCAGCTTCAGGAGAACACCTATGGCTTCGGCAAGAACGAATCCCAGGACGTCGTCTCCTATGACTATATTCTGACTTATTTCCCCGCAGCGGACGGCCAGGAGCACTTCCAGTGGGACATCAATGTGCCCATCACCAACCTCCGTCATGTGCAGCTGCACTACACCGTGAAGCTGATGAACCCCAAGACGGAAGCCGGCACCTACGGCACCTATGACGCCAGCGGCAGCCAGGGCTATGGCGGCCTCTACACCAACAACAGCGCCACCCTCTATCCCATGGCTACCGGCACCCAGGTGCTGGGCGATGGTCAGGATTTCCTGAAGCCCACCGTCTCCTATCAGATCAACTACTACACCGTCACCGTTAACTTCGTGGATGAGGACGGCAACACCGTGGCCCCTGCCTACACCTCTGACAGCATGAGGGAGGGCTCCGCCTATGACGTGACCGCCCAGGATGCCATCGCCATCCAGGGCTACACCTACAAGACCACCACCGGCGATGCCGTCACCGGTACCCTGGACGGCAATAAGGTCGTCACCGTGGTCTACGTCAAGGACAACTACTACACCGTCACCGTCTGCTATGTGGATGAAAAGGGCAACACCGTGGCCCCTGCCTATACCTCTGACAGCATGAGGGAGGGCTCCGCCTATGACGTGACCGCCCAGGCCGCTCTGGCCATCCAGGGCTACACCTTCAAGACCACCGCCGGCGACGCCGTCACCGGCACGCTGGACGGCAACAAGGTCGTCACCGTGGTTTACACCAAGGACATCGTCATCGAGGACCATTACTATACCGTCACCGTTAACTTCGTGGACGAGGACGGCAACGTCCTGGCCCCCGCCTATACCTCCGCCAACCTGAAGGAGGGCACCGCCTATGACGTGACCGCTCAGGCCGCCCTGGCCATCCAGGGCTACACCTTCAAGACCACCGCCGGCGACGCCGTCACCGGCACGCTGGACGGCAACAAGGTCGTCACCGTGGTTTACACCAAGGACTCCGTTGACCCCACCCCCGTCAACCCCGATCCGTCCAAGCCCGAACCCACCAAGCCCGCCGATACCCCCAAGACCGGCGACAGCAGCCACATGTTCCTGTGGCTGGGCCTGGCAGTCATCAGCGGCGGCGCAGTCATGGGTGCCGTGATCACAAGCAAAAAGAAAAACCACAACAGATAACGGCAGCCCTTGACCCGCCCACCGGGCCGTCATCCGAGGCCCGAGCAAAACCTAAAAACGCATGCCGCCGGCAGTGCCGGCGGCATGCGTTTTTCAGCATTTTAAAAAATCCATGATGCCCAATGGTGACAGAAAAGTCACTCTGTGCAGCTTGTGCGGGGATGCCCCATATGGTAAAATAGAACCATCGGGAGGTGTCGAAATATGTCTGCAAGCAAAAAGAAGAAAGGATTTCGGCGCCTGTGGCCCGTTTTCCTGGTGTTTTTGGCGGCCCTGGCCGCCTTCCAGCTGGTGCGGCCGGATCTGCGCCAGGGCGACGTGGTCCCGGTCAACGACGGTGCCGGCACCATCTACATCGTCCCGGACCCGGCCCTGCCCGCCAGCACCCTGGAGAGCGGCGACTTCGCCCGCCAGGGCGATGCCGTACTCTATACCGGCAGCCGGTACACCGCCAGCCAGGGGGTAGACGTGTCCGAATGGCAGCGGGAGATCCGCTGGCAAGAGGTGGCCGACGGCGGCATTGATTTTGCCGTGATCCGCTGCGGCTATCGCCGGTACGCCAGCGGCAGCCTGGAGCAGGACAGCTTTTTTGAGGAAAACTACAGCGCCGCCGGGGCGGCCGGGCTGCGCCGGGGCGTGTACTTCTTCTCCCAGGCCGTCTCTCCGGAGGAAGCCCGGGAGGAGGCCGCCTTCGTGCTGCAGATGTTGTCCGGCCGATCCCTGGAGCTGCCGGTTTTTTACGATTGGGAAACCGTCACCACCGAAGAAGGCCGCGCCAACGGCCTGGACGGCGAGACCGTCACCGCCTGTGCCGCCGCCTTCTGCCAGGCTATAGAGCAGGCCGGCTACACCGCCGGCGTCTACTTCAACCGCCAAATGGGCTATCACACCTACGACCTCTCCCCTCTCAAGGATCATACATTTTGGCTGGCGGAACCGGGCAAGTCCCCCACCTTTTACTACCATGCGGCCCTGTGGCAGTATGACCACAGCGGCGCCGTCCCGGGCATCGACACGGCAGCGGACCGGAATCTGCTGTTCGAGGAAAACCCGTCATAATCATAACCCCCTGCCGCCGGCATAAGCCGGCGGCAGGGGGTTATTGCAGTTTTTTACTTCCGGCATTCCTCCGTGATGCGCTGCTTCAGCTCCCGCATCCGCGGCTCGTCCACATTCCGGGGATAGGGGCAGTCCGCCAGGTCGCACTCCCACAGGCTGCTGTCCGAGTGCATCACCACGATCTTCTGCGCCAGCAAAATGGCCTCGTCCAGCTGGTGGGTCACCAGCACAATGGTCCGGGGCATCCGGGCCTGGATCTGCAGAAGCTGGCTCTGGAGCTCCGCCCTTGTGAGAAAATCCAGAGCTGCGAACGGCTCGTCCATCAGCAGCAGCTCCGCCTGGCTGGCCAGCACCCGGGCCAGGCCCAGCCGCTGCTTCATGCCCGTGGAGAGCTCCGCCGGGGTCAGGTCCGCATAGTCCGTAAGCCCCACCATCTCCACAAAATCCTCTGACAGCTGCAGCCGCTCCTCCGGGGTGCGGCCCACGCCGCAGGCCATGGCCACATTGCGCAGAACGCTGGTCCAGGTGATGACATAAGGGTCGGGGCTGAGTACCGCGCTGTGCCAGCCCTCCGGGATCTCAATTTCCCCGGCGTCGGGCGCATCCTGCCCGGAAAGCATCCGCAGCAGTGTGCTCTTGCCGCACCCGCTGCGCCCCACCAGGACGGTGAGCTTTCCCAGGGGGAAGGTCACGTTTACATCCCGCAGCACCTGCCTCGTGCGGGTAGGCCGCTGGGCATGGTCGATCATAATGTCCGTAGACTGGGTGGTATAGGATTTGCACACATGGCGCAGAGTGATGTCGTTCATGGGTCTTGCCGCCTCGCTTTTTTCATTCGTCTATCTTGCCCCGGGCGTGGAGCACATCGTCGGGAAGGATCTGCATCAGGTCGTCCCTCGTCACATTCTCCATCTTGGCCAGGCGGTTATTCTGTGCCACCAGGATATGCTCAAAGAGGTTGCGCACCCCCCGGGCGTTACCGAAGGAATCGTCGGCGCTCTCCTCGGCAATGAAGTCCCGCACCAGCTCCTCCGTGCCCTCCGCCAGCACATAGCAGCCCTTTTTGCACTGCATCTTGAAAATGGCCACCATCTGCTCGGGGGTGTAGTCCTCAAACATCAGGAAGCGGTTGAACCGGGACTCCAGGCCCGGGTTGGAGTGGATAAACCGGTCCATCAGCTCCGTATACCCCGCCACAATGACCACCAGATCGTCCCGGTGGTCCTCCATGGCCTTCAGGATGGTGTCAATGGCCTCCTGGCCGAAGTCGTTTTCGCTCTTGCCGTTGAGGGCGTAGGCCTCGTCGATGAACAACACGCCGCCCATGGCCTTTTCAATGACCTTTTGGGTCTTCAGGGCCGTCTGGCCCACATAGCCGGCCACCAGGCCGCTGCGGTCCACCTCCACCAGCTGGCCTTTGGAGAGAATGTCCAGGCTGTGGTAGATGCGGGCCATGATCCGGGCCACGGTGGTCTTGCCCGTGCCGGGGTTGCCGGAAAAAACCATGTGCAGGGACATGTCCGTGGTGGGCAGGTCATGCTCCCGGCGCAGCTTGTATACCTGCACCATGTTGATGAGGCTGCGCACCTCCTCCTTGATGGCGTCCATGCCCACATAGCTGTCCAGCTCCGCCAGCAGGTCCTCGATCTTCTCCTTGGGCGGGATCTCCTCCTTCTCCTCCGGCTTTTCCGCCTGGGTCTGGGGAGTGAGCTTTTCCGGCTTCTCGGATTTCTCCGGCTTTGGGGGCTGATTCGTCTTTTTCTCCATAAGCGGTGTACCCCAAAAATCCGTGTCCATGCTCCGGAGGTTCCGCTCCGTCATGGAGCGGATCAGGTCCATCTGCTGCAGGATGATCTCGTCTTTTCTATCCATATTTTCTCTCCTCACCAGATAAAATTTGTCATTGCGAAGCCGGTGCACACACCGGCTTCGCAATCCGTATCTCCTAAAAGATAAAAGAACGGATTCCCCAGGGCCTCTTCGCTCCCTCGGAATGACAGGGGAAGATTTACTGCGTAAAATGTATATTCCTCATTGCCCGGAACAGCAAGCTCGCCACGAAGCCCGTCAGGGTCCCCGTAACCAATGACACCCCCAGCAGCACCGGCAGATACCCCAGCACCGCCGTGCCGCCCAGGACGATCATAGCCGCGCCGATCTGCCCGATATTGTGGGCCGCCGCCCCGGCGATGGACACGCCATAAATGGAGAGGCCCCTCACCCGGCGCAGCAGGATCATCACCAGCATAGCCCCCACGCCGCCCATGAGGGAAAACAGCAGGGCCGAGGCGTTCCCCGCGAACAGCGACCCCAGCAGGCACCGGGCCACCAGGATCCCCAGGGCCGAGGCAGCCCCCAGCTGGTACAGGGCAAACACCGTGACGATGTTGGCCAGGCCCAGCTTGATGCCCGGCAGAGGCACCACCAGCGAAACGGGAAACAGGTTTTCCAGGGTGCTGAGGCCCAGGGCCAGCGCCGTCAAAACGGCGCAGAGGGCCAGGTTTTTCGTTGTCAGCTTCATCTCCGCGCCCCCTTATCCCAGGATCACATCTGCCGAGGGGGTCTTGCCCTCCAGGGTGACGATGACCTGCTCCGGCAGGCACACGATGCTCTGCCCCGCTCGGGTGATGCGCCCGGTGTGGACGCAGTCCTGCCCGGGGCAATCGCTGTCCGTGACGGCGGCGCCGGTTTTATCCAGGGTGATGGTCAGATGGTAAGCCCCGTCAATGGAGACGGCTTTCTCCTCCGTCAGGGAGGATAGCTCCACCTGGGCCACCACCTGGCCCCGGTGCTTCACCGTGGCGGTGAGGGCTCCCTCCCCCTTGCCGCCGTAGGAAAGCCACGCTGCGCCCACGGCCAGCAGCACCACTGCCAATACCACCAGCGCGTCCAGCGGTTTCGGTTTTAATTCAGGCTGAGACCTCTTGGAAGTCATAGTCTGCCCCCTTTTGGGAAATGTGATCGGCCAGGCCGGGGGTATAGAGCACCCGCCCGTCCGCCGTGATGAGAACCAGGTCAAAATCTCCGCCGCTCTGCCGCCAGAAATCGCAGGCAGCCTGCTCCCCCATGACATAGAGGGCCGTAGAGTAGGCGTCGGCCAAGGTGCCGTTTTGCCCAATGACCGTCACCGACAGCAGATCCGTCTGAGCGGGATAGCCGGTGCGGGGGTCCAGAATATGCTGATACACCGTGCCGTCCGGACCGGTAAAATACCGCTGATAGCCCCCGGAGGTCACGGCGAACACGTCCGTCAGCTCCAGGGTCATGGCATAGGCACCGGTGTTTTTCGGGTCCTGCACCGCCACGCTCCAGGCGCTGCCGTCACTCTTCTGGCCGCACACATACACGTTGCCCCCCAGGGACACGGCGGCCCCGGTGACGGCGTACTGCCGCAGCACCTCCGCCACCCGGTCGCTGGCATAGCCCTTGGCGATGCCGCCCAGGTCCACAGCGCAGCCGTCATCCAGCGTCACGGAATTGCCATCCATATGGATGTGCCCGCTGCCCACCAAGGGCAGCAGCGCGTCAATTTCGCTCCGCTCCGGCACCCGGGGGCTGTCCGTGGTGATGCCCCACAGGGACACCAGGGGCGCCACCGTCACATCGAACAGGCCCCCCGTGGCGGCGCTGTAAGTCATTGCATTTTTCAGCAGCGCCGCCGTTTCCTCGCTGACCACAGCGCTGCCGCTGTCATTGAGCTTATAAATGTCGCTGGTGGCCACCGTCCGGGAGAGCTCCTGCTCCAGGCGGTTGATCTCCCTGGCCGCTGCGGCCAAAGCCTCCTGGGCTCCGTCCCCGTAGGCCGCCAGGCTCATGTAGGTGTCCATGGCGAACAGCTCCTGCCGCTCCGGCTCCTCCGTCTTGCCGCAGGCGGTGAGGGAAACCAGCATCAGCGCCGCCAGCGCCGCGCACATCCATCTTTTCACAGCTCCCGCCGCCCTTCCAGGGCCCGCATGAGCGTGGCATCGTCGGCAAATTCCAGGTGCCCGCCCACGGGGATGCCGTAGGCCAGCCGGGTGACCTTCACCCCAAAGGGCTTCAGCAGCCTTGAGAGGTACATGGCCGTGGCCTCCCCCTCGGTGTCTGGATTGGTGGCCATGATGACCTCCTGGATGCCCCCGGCGGCCACCCGCTCCACCAGGGATTTGATCTGCAGATCGTCGGGCCCCACATGGTTCATGGGCGACAGCACGCCGTGGAGCACATGGTAGCGCCCGTTATACTCCCGGCTGCGCTCGATGGCCAGCACATCCCGGGGGTCGGCCACCACGCAGATGGTGCTCTCGTCCCGCTTGGGGGAGGCGCACACGGGGCACAGGCCCCCGGCGGTGAGATTCTGACACACCGGGCACAGGGTAACGCTCTTTTTGGCGTCCACAATAGCGTCGGCAAAGGCCTGGGCCTCCTCCATAGGCAGGCCCAGCACGAAAAACGCCAGCCGCTGGGCGGACTTGCGGCCCACGCCCGGCAGCTTTGCAAACTGCTCCGTCAGCTTTTCAAGGGGTGCGGGAAAGTACTCCATAAGCTCATCCTCTCAGGGCCCGGATGCGGGCGGGAATATCCTCGGCCTTGTATACCGAGGAACCGGCCACCAGCACATTGGCGCCGGAGGCGATGCAGATCTTGCAGGTGTCGGGATCCACGCCGCCGTCCACCTCCAGCTCGCAGGCGGGATTCATGGCGTCGATATAGCCGCGGATCTGCTGCACTTTCGGCATCATGTCGGCCATGAATTTCTGCCCGCCGAAGCCCGGCTCCACGGTCATCACCAGAATCAGCTCTACCTCGCCTATAAACGGCAGCACCGCGGAGGCGGGGGTCTTGGGCTTCACCACCACGCCAGCTTTTTTGCCCTTGGCGTGGATCTTTTTCAGAGCCAGATGGATGTTCTCCTCCGTGTCCGCCTCCACATGGCAGGTGACGATATCGGCGCCGGCGTCGCAGAACTGCTCTGCATACCGCTCCGGGCGCTGGATCATCAGGTGTACGTCCAGGGGCAGCTTCGTCACCGGGCGGATGGACTTCACCACCGGGATGCCGATGGAGATATTGGGCACGAACAGGCCGTCCATCACGTCCACATGGACGTAGTCGGCGGAGTCGATGCGCTGGATGTCCCGGCCGAGGTTGGCAAAGTCGGCGGAAAGAATAGAGGGAGCGATCTTGATCATGGTGAAAGGATCCTTTCTCATTGGGTTTGGCACCGGGCCGGGCCGGCGCGCATAGGATGGTGCAAGCGGCGTGAGGCGAAGATCGTCCGGGCAACGCCTGCGCAGCCTGCCCGTCCCACCGGCTCTCGCCCGCCGCTTTTCAGATAGGGGGTCGGCGGCCCAGGCCGCCGGCTCCCGGTGGGCATATTTTAACACATATAGTATACCGCACATGGCCTAAAATTGCAACGGAGAAAACAAGCCGCCCGGACGGGATCTTTCCCGGAAATCTCAACTTGTTAATCTCAAAATGAGGGCTATAATAAAGGCATAAGATCTGCGAAAAGGGGCGTGGCATTATGAGCACCTCAAAGGAATACATAGCCTTCGTCTGCGACCAGCTGGCGGGCATCCCGGATGTGACCTACAAGAAAATGTTCGGGGAATACATGGTCTATGTCCAGGAAAAGCCCGTGCTGCTGGTGTGTGACAACTGCGTGATGGTGAAAAAGCTGCCGCAGCTGGCGGCGCTGCTGGCGGATGCACCGGAGGGCTATCCCTACGAGGGGGCCAAGCTCCACTATATCCTGGACATAGAAAACCGCAGCCTGGTGCGCCCGGTCATAGATGTCCTGGTGCAGGTAACGCCTCTGCCCAAAAAGAGAAAGCGCCCCGCCCAAGGAGACAAATAAAAAACCGGACCCCCTTACCGCATGTAAGAGGGTCCGGTTGATACTGTCGGAAAAATCCTTTAGATTTTTCCGACAAATGGCTTGCAGTCTGCTGCGCGCATAATTTCGGCGCATAGCGCCGAAATTCCACACTGGCAGCCTGAGAGGTATTTTTCCCCACGCACATGTCGCGGCGAAAATGACTGAAATGCTTTGCCGCCTCCGGGCGGCAAACTCTGCGAGGCTTTTTGATACGCTGACAAACCCTCTGCCAATGGGCAGAGGGTTTGCAAGTTTTTGCACGCTATTTATCAGATAGCAAAATTTCCGTTTACAAACACGGGCACTTCCCGCCCATCCTGGGTGGTGCCCACAATGGATAGGTCCGCGGTGCCTACCATGAAATCCACATGGGTCACGGAGTCGTTGAGGCCGCGAGCCTTCAGCTGCTCCTTGTCCATGTCCCGGCCGCCCTCAATGCAGGGGTATGCCTCGCCGAAGGCGATGTGGCAGGCTGCGTTTTCATCAAACAAGGTGTTGTAAAACAGCAGCTTCTGGTTGGAAATGGGGCTGTCATAGGGCACCAGGGCCACCTCGCCGAAGTAGGACGCGCCCTCATCCACGGAGATAGCCGCCTCCAGCACCTCCTGTCCCTGTTTGGCGGAGACGGCGGTGATCTTTCCGTTTTCCACGGTCATGCGGAAGCCGTCAATGATGTTGCCGTCGTGAACCAGCGGCATGGATGCCACCACGGTGCCATTGGCCCCGGTGCGCAGGGGGGAAGTGAACAGCTCCTCCGTGGGCATATTGGCCACAAACGGCTGGCCTGCGGAGGTGCAGTCGTCCCCGGCCTCCCAGATGTGGTCCGCCGGCAGTTCCACCGTCAAGTCAGTGCCCAGGGAATTGGTGTAGTGCAGGGTCTTCAGCCGCAGGGCATTGAGCTTTTCCTTTCGGGCAGAGAGCGTGGCAATATGCTCCTGCCAGTGGCGGACGCTTTGTCCGTCCCCGGTGATGCGCACGGCCTTGAATATGGCGTCCCACAGGCTCTCCATAGCCTGCTCCTCGCTCAGGTCGGGGAACACCCGTTTGGCCCAGGAGGGAATGGGAATGGACGCAATGCACCAGGGAAAGCCGCTGCTCATCTGCAGCCGGTAAAAGTCCTTCAGCGCCTTGCCGCTCACCCGCAGGGAGCGTACCCGCCGGTCCGGATCCACCCCCTTGAGATGCTCCGGATCCTCGGCGTCGATGGCCAGATACGCCGCCCCCTCATTTGCGTAGTCGTTAAAGAAATGCTGCCGCCACTGGGGCACCTCATCGAACACGGCGTCCTCCGCCCGGAGGAACTTCTCCCGGGCCAGATAGTCGTCGTGCCAGTTCATCACCACTTCCCGGCAGCCCACATCATAGGCCGCCGTGGCGCACAGCCGGGCAAAATAAGCGCACTCCACGGGGCTGGAGATCACCAGGGTCTGCCCCTTCTGCACATGCAGGCCCACCTCAATGAGGAGCTTGGCGTATTCCCGGAGTTTTTCATTCTTCGGATCCATAAAAACACTTCCTTATATTCGTAATACTGTCGAAAATTCCTTTGGAATTTTCCCACAAAAGGATCGCAGTCTGCTGCGCGCATAATTTTGAGCCAAAGACTCAAAATTCCACTACTTCTCGCCTGATAGGTATTTTTCCCCACGCACATGTCGCGGTGAAAAATAATTTCATTTTTTCGCGTCTGCGGACGCGAACTCTGCGAGGCTTTTTTGACAAGCAGACCCCCATACGTCCGTTATCTCAGTATATCCATCAGGTCATCGGTGCCCGTGGTCTTTGTGACCACCACCACATGGTCCCCCTCATGGATGCAGGTGTTGCCGTCGGGGATGACGATCTCCTTGTCCCGGGCAATGGCGCCCACCAGGACGCCCTGCTTCAGGGGCAGATCCTTCATGGGTCTGTCCAGCAGTTGGCGGCACTCCGGCCCGGCGGTGAATTCCAGGGCCTCCACCTGGCCGCCCATCATCTTATACAGGCTCTCCACAAAGCTGCCCTCGGAATTGGCCAGGGCCCGGACATAGCGGGTGATCTGATTGGCCACCAGGTCCTTGGGGCTGATGATGCTGCTGATGCGGGTGTCCCGGACCAGGTCCATATAGTTGGGCCGGGTCATCTTGGCCAGCACCTTGCCCACGCCGGCCCGCTGAGCGCTGAGAGCCATGAGCAGGTTCTCCTCATCCCGGTCCGTCAGGGATACAAAGGCGTCCGCCGCGAACACCCCCTCCTCCCGCAGGAGGTCGTTGTCCGTGCCGTCCCCCTCGATGACAAGGGTGTCCGGCAGCTCCGCCGACAGGGTGATGCACTTTTGGTGGTTCATCTCCACGATCTGTGACTTGATGCCCCGCTTTTTAAGCTCCCACACCAGGTACATGGCCGTGCGGCTGCCTCCCAGAATGGACACGGCCTTCACCTTCTGCTGGGAGTGGCCCAGGCTGTGGAGCGTATCCTGCAGCTGGCCCTTGGCGCCGATCATATAGAGCTTGTCCCCCACCTGCGGCACAAATGCGCCGTTGGGGATCACCGTTTCGCCGCCGTGTACCGCCACGCAGAACAGCACCTTGGCCGAGGTATGGCTGCTGAACTCGCTGAGGGAGCGCCCCGCCACGATGGTCTGGGCGGTGACGTCGAAGCCGATCATGTCGATGCGGCCCCGGGCAAAGGGCTCCACCGAGAAGGCCGATGGGGTGGAGACGATCCGGGCGATCTCCTGGGCCGCCGCCAGATCGGGATTGATGACCATATCCAGGCCGATCTCCTTTTTCAGCATGTCCGCATCCCGGCGGTACTCCGGGCTGCGCACCCGGGCAATGGTGTGGCCCGCGCCCAGCTTCTTGGCAATGAAGCAGCACAGGAGGTTCGTGTCGTCCAGGTTCGTCACGGCGATGACCAGATCCGCGCTCTGGGCGCCGGCCTCCTTCAGGACCCGGATGGACGCGCCGTTGCCCTCAATGCACATAACGTCCAGGGCATTTTCCGCCTTGTGCAGCGCGGCGGCGTTGTCGTCCACCATGACAATATCGTGGTGCTCACCCGCCAGCTGGCTGGCAATGGCGTAGCCCACCTTTCCGTTTCCCACAATGATGATCTTCATTTTGTTCCTTCCTCCCCTTCCGGCGGATGAATGGTTTTGTTTTCTCTATACGCCAGGCGGGAGCCGTTATACTCCGCGCCCATGATCAGCACCTGTCCGGTCATATACAGCCACAGCAGCACCACCACAATGGTGGCAATGGAGCCGTACAGCTCCGTATAATGAGCCACTTTTTCCACATAGTAGGAAAAGGCCACGCTCAGCGCCAGCCAGGCCAGCATGCTCAGCAGCACCCCCGGCACCACCTCCCGCAGCGGGCACCTTCGGCCCCGGGCCAGCATATTCAGCGGCACCAGCACCAGCAGCATGATGACCCCCAGCAGCACGAAACGCAGGTTGCCCCACAGGTCGATGAACTGCTCCGGAATGTGGATCAGTCCCGAGACAAACTGCAGCGCCCGGCGGCCCACGGTGGTGAGCACGATGCTGGCGGCGATGGTGACAATGAGCCAGAGGGTAAAGAGCAGATTGCGCAGTGTGCCGCCGATCATGCTGGGCGGCTGCGGCACCCCATAGGCCTTGCGCGCGGAGTGCATCAGGCAGCTGGTGGCCCGCATGGGAAACCAGACTGAAAAGATCAGACTGAACACCAGCAGCTGGCGGCTGGGGCTGGTAGACACATACTCCAGGTAGCTGCCCACGATGCCCAGCACCTGCTCGGGCAGTATCCGGCTCATGGTGGTGAGGATCTCCTCAATGTCCAGATCCATCAGACCCACCAGTGTGCTGATGAACACCAGCAGCGGGAAAATGGCAAAGAGCAGATAATAGGTCAGGGCCGCACCGTCCCGTGCCACGTCGTGGGCATAGTACCGGTCAATAAGGTCCCGGATGAAGGCCAGCGGCTTGCCGCGTTTTCCGTTTTTGTTCCCTTTGATGCCGCTCTCCCCCTTCCGCCCGGATATACCCGGACATTCTGCCTTGATATGGCCATAGTATACCATAGAAACGCCGCGAAATAAACCTTTTCTTCCGGCGTAGCTGTTTTTCGGTGTAAATCCACATGTGCCGGACAAGTGTCCGTCAAAATTCCTAAAAATGCTTCTTAATTTTGGAAAATAATTCCTATTGCTTTTTCCCATTATTATGCTATGATTGAGGAAGGAAATTACTCATGTAAAAAAAGAGGTGCAATTATGGATAATCTTACGAAAATCGTGCGCACGGAGATCGCTCGACAATATAAGAGCGTGCGTCAGTTTGCATTCGCAGTGGATATACCTCTGTCCACCATTAATAGTGCTCTGCACAACGGCATCGGCGGTTCTTCCTTTGACACCGTGGTGCATATCTGCAAGACCCTGGGCATCAAGGCCCTTTCGGACGATTCTGCCTTCTACCTGACAGACGACACGCAGGATCTGCTGACCCAGTATGCCCAGCTGGACAGCTATGGCCGGCATACCGTAGCCACCGTGCTGAAGGTGGAGGCCGATCGCTGCAAGGAGGCTGCCGATACCTTCACCGGCGAAGCCGCGGCCTTTGGCGGCAGCTTTACCAGTGTGAATATGCCCGCAGGCGACGCCGCAGACGCTGTCAATGCTCTGCGCAGCCTGAAAAATAAGGAGTAAAAGGGGACTATCTCATGACACCTGTGCAGCGCGAGGCGCGCACATTTTTGTCGCAGCTCCATCATCGTCCGTTTACTGTTTCAGATCTTGAAAAAGCCCTGCAGGCGCAGGGCTTTTCATTGGTTGAGTACAGCCGCGTTTCCAACGGCAAGGAGGTCACCACTCTGCTCACCTCCCTGCGCCTGTTTGATTATGCCGCCCGGCAGTCCGCCTTCACCTATCAGGACCCCCACCTGCGCATTGTTTTCATGCAGGAGAATCTTTCCCAGCAGGAGCAGATGATCCTGCTGAGCCATGAGTTGGGGCACATCCTGTGCCGGCATCTGGAGCAGTCTCATGCCACCGGCCCCGGCAGCAGCGTCCTGCAGGAGCAGGAAGCCAATGAATTTGCCTCCATCCTCCTGCGGTATAACCGCCGCCGCAAGCCCCGGCGCATAGCCCTGTGGGGCGGCATCGGCCTGGCCGCCGCGGCAGCGTTGGTGGTGCTGGTTCTGTGCCTTCTGCCCGGCGGAGCCAACCAGACGGTTTATCTCACGGAATCCGGCCACTGCTACCACAAGCGGGACTGCCAATATGTCATCGGCAAAAACAATACCGTTGCCGTGACGGAGCAGCAGGCCAAGGATTCCGGCTACGATGCCTGCACCTGGTGCTTTGGCCACAGCGCATCGTGAATACATATACTTTCATGCAGCGGGGTGAAAACGCCATGCATACCAGACCCGAAAAATGGGATTACATTATTTCCGGCAAGCCCTACGGCATCACGCGGATGGTGATCGTCGGCGTTTTTGCCGCGTTTTTCATCGTGCTGACCATCGACCAGCTGCAGCCGGGCCCCAACAAAGTGCCCTTCGTTGCCCTGGCTTTCGGGGGTATAGCGACCCTCATGACCGTGACCCTTGTAAAACTTATAGGCCGCTATTTCTACTATAAAATTTGCATCGGTCCCCATGGTTTTTTCTTTAAAACAAACCCATTTAACGGAAAATATTACAAATACACCGACATTGAGCGTTGCGGCGAAGGGGTCATAAAAGCCCATCCCAGTGCAGGAAGCGCCGCCTCGGTAGCAGAACGCCACTTTTTCTATTTCACCGACCGTAACGGAAAAAAGCACGAGGCCCTTCTTGAATACCCTCTGTATAAAAACGAGATCATAATACTGATAGGACGCATTCACAGCGCCCAAACAGATTCATTCGACTAAAAAATGACGGCAGCCGCATCCTTACCGCAGCTGCCGTCATTTTTTGTCCCGTTTGCCCCAGGTCTCCAAATTTACAGCCGTAGGGCGGGGTGCCCTCACCCCGCCGCCGCTGCGCACCGCACCTCCGGCAGGGCACGCGGGCCCTGCCCTACAAAACATCCCTCTGTAGGGCGGGAC
>CAMBKF010000038.1 GCA_945868085.1 uncultured Oscillibacter sp. | reverse complement strand
TAGAAGCCGTCTTGATACACGGTTGGTCCGGCGGGCCTGGCGGCGTTCTCCTGGTTCTGTACCCAGGACAGCAGAAGATTCTGCACCAGCTTGTAGGGCGTTACCCCTGCACGGTCGCAGGCGGCACGGACGCGCATTCCCTGGCTTAACGTTAGCTTGGTGCCGAACTGCTTTATGTGCCGCTTATCCCAGGCGGCCTGGTACGGCCGGAAGAACTTCTCTTTGCTCATGGTGGCCCTCCTTCGTTTGGCTCACGGCCTTACGGCCTCCGCTCCGTGGCGATTCTGTCACATACTGGTTTCCTACAGTGTACCCTCAATAAGTGACATTTGCAACAGTTTTCTTGTGATATAGCACGGTATATAACAAGATTCTTGTTATTTTGCACCGGCTACCGCCTGCCATGCCAGGACCTTTTACACATTTCCACCAGGTTTTCCCGGCATGGCATACCTAATTGAAATTCCTCTGTTGCCCCTCTTGGGTTTCCCTCACACTCCCTTCCTTACCGTTATCGAAAATCGTACCACTTTATCAGAGGTCTCTTTTTTCACATAACCGGCGGCTTTTTGCGGGTGTGTTTTCGGCGGAAAAAACACATTATAAAATTAAAGAAAAAACTTATTGACTTTTGGGGGTATTCTGCTATATTGTATCTGTCAATTCCTGGCGATTTACGGGGAAAATGGAACAGAAGCCGTTTTTCAAAGGGATGCGGCGCATCTTTTTTTTATGAACGGAGGAGGATAAATGTCCAAAGAGTTGATTCGCCTGCGGAATATCTGCATGGCGTTTGACGACGAGCAGGTTCTCGATAACATCAATTTGTATTTTAATGATTCGGAGTTTCTGACGCTTTTAGGCCCCAGCGGCTGCGGCAAGACCACCACGCTGCGCATTATCGGCGGGTTCACCACCCCCACCAGCGGCGATGTGATCTTTGACGGCGTCAGGATCAATGATGTCCCGCCCCACAAGCGGCAGATCAACACGGTGTTCCAGAAGTATGCGCTGTTCCCGCACCTGGATGTGTTTGAAAACATTGCCTTCGGCCTGCGCATTGCCAAGGTGCCGGAGGCGGAGATCCGCGAGCGCGTGACGGAGATGCTGGGCGTTGTGAGCCTGAAGGGCTTTGAAAAACGGCGCGTGGACCAGCTTTCCGGCGGCCAGCAGCAGAGAGTTGCCATCGCCAGAGCATTGGTGAACCGGCCCAAGGTCCTGCTGCTGGATGAGCCCCTGGGCGCACTGGATCTGCGTCTGCGCAAGGATATGCAGAACGAACTGAAGCGTATCCAGCAGCAGATGGGCATTACCTTTATATATGTTACCCACGATCAGGAGGAGGCTCTGACCATGTCCGACACCGTGGTGGTGATGGACAAGGGCCGCATCCAGCAGATCGGCACCCCCGAGGATATTTACAACGAGCCGAAAAACGCCTTCGTAGCGGACTTCATCGGCGAGAGCAATATCCTGGACGGCATCATGCACGAGGACTATGTGGTGGAGTTCTTCAACCGCAAGTTCAAGTGCCTGGACAAGGGCTTTGCCCCTATGGAGCCGGTGGACGTGGTCATCCGGCCCGAGGATATTGAGATCGTCCCCGCCGACAAGGGCCGCCTGGTGGGCACGGTGACCTCCGTCACCTTCAAGGGCGTCCACTACGACACCATTGTGGACTTCAAGGGCTACAAGTGGCTCATCCAGACCACCGACTACCATGAGGTGGGCGAGGTCATCGGCATCATCCTCAATCCGGACGACATCCACATTATGAAGAAGAGCGAGTATTCGGGCCTGTTCGGCGACTACAGTTCTTATTCGGCGGAGTATGACGAGATCAACGATCCCGACTTTGCCGAGGAGGATGAGGAGGACGCTGACGATGAAGACTAAGACCCCCGCCATTCCCTATGTGGTGTGGATGGCCGTGTTCGTGGTGGTGCCGCTGCTGCTGATTGTGGTATACGCATTTACCAATTACGACGGCAAGTTCACCCTGGAGAACTTCACCAACCTGGATGTTTTCCTCCAGGTGTGCGGCAACTCCCTGTACCTGGCGGCGGTGGCCACGGCCATCTGCCTGCTCATCGCCTATCCCTTCGCCTATTTCCTGGCCCAGACGGGCCCCACCACCCGCAAGGTGGCCATGCTGTTTATCATGCTGCCTATGTGGATGAACTTCCTGCTGCGCACCTACGCCTGGATGTCCATCCTGGAAAATCACGGCTTTCTCAATCAGCTCCTGGCCCTGGTGGGCATCCCGCCCCTGCACATCATCAATACCGACGCGGCGGTGATCCTGGGCATGGTGTATAACTTCCTGCCATTTATGATTTTGCCCATCTTCTCTGTCATCGAGAAGCTGGACCGGCGGTATATCGAGGCGGCCCAGGATCTGGGCGCCGGCAAGCTGCAGGTGTTCCGGCGGGTGATCTTCCCCCTGTCTGTCCCGGGCGTCATCAGCGGGATCATGATGGTGTTCATCCCGTCCATCTCTACCTTTGCCATTTCCAAGCTCCTGGGCGGCGGTATGAGCTTCCTGCTGGGCGACCTCATCGAGATGCAATTTTTGGGTTCGGCGTATAATCCCCATCTGGGCAGCGCCATCTCGCTTATGATGCTGCTGCTGGTGATCATCGCCATGCTGATCATGAACCGCTTCGGCGACGGTGAAGAAGGGGCGGTGATGATGTGATGCAGAATAAAAATCCTGTTATCGCCAAGGTGCTCAATGTCCTGGTGTTCCTGTTTTTGTACCTGCCCATCGCTGTGCTGATCGTCTTTTCCTTCAACGACTCCAAGAGCCGCACGGTCTGGTCCGGCTTCTCCCTGCACTGGTATCAGGAGCTGTTCCAGGACGAGGAGATTTTGTCCGCCTTCAGCACCACGCTGACGGTGTCCGTGCTGGCGGCACTCATTGCCACGGTCCTGGGCACGGCGGCGGCCATCGGCTTCCACTCCATGAAGCGGCGGCCCCGGCACCTGCTGCTGACCATCAACAACATCCCCATGACCAATGCCGACATCATCACCGGCGTGAGCCTGATGCTGCTGTTCGTATTCACGGGGAACCTGCTGGGCTTCTCCCTGGGCTTCGGCACGCTGCTGGTGGCCCACATTACCTTTAATATCCCGTATGTGGTCCTGGCGGTGCTGCCCAAGCTGCGCCAGCTGAACCCCAACCTGGGGGAGGCGGCCATGGACCTGGGCGCCACCCCCTGGCAGGCCTTCTGGAAGGTGCTCATGCCCGAGCTGCGGCCCGGCATCCTCAATGGCCTGCTCATCGCCTTTACCCTTTCCATTGACGACTTCGTCATTTCCTACTTTACCGCCGGGTCTGAGGTGGCCACCCTGGCCATGCAGATCTACGCCATGACCCGCAAGCGCATCAGTCCCGAGGTCAACGCCCTGTCCACCATCCTGTTCATCACGGTGCTGGCCCTGCTGCTCATTGTGAACTTCCGGGAGATGCACCAGACCAAGCAGGCGGAAAAGCGGAACAAGGCTCTCCAAAAGGACGGCGTGAAGGGAGGGGCTAAGTGATGAAGAAATTTGCCATTTTGCTCCTGGCCCTGCTGCTGGCCCTGCCCCTGGCGGGCTGTCAGAAGGGACAGACGGAGCGCAGCATCAATGTGTACAACTGGGGCGAGTATATCGACGAGTCCATCTTCGACGATTTTGAGGCGGAGACGGGCATCCACGTCAATTACAACACCTTCGCCTCCAACGAAATGCTTTATTCCGCTATCAAGGGCGGCGGCAACAGCTATGACGTCATCATCCCCTCGGACTACATGGTGGCCCGGATGGGGGAGGAGGGTCTGCTGATGGAGCTGGATTACAGCAAGATCCCCAATGCCCAGAACATCGATGAGCGCTATCTGCATCCCGCCTACGACACGGAGCAGAAGTACAGCCTGCCCTATATGTGGGGCACCACCGGCATCATCTACAACACCACCATGGTGGACAAGGCCCCCACCTCCTGGATGGACCTGTTCACCACGGATCTCAAGGGACAGGTGCTGATCTTCGACAATCCCCGGGATTGCATCGGCCTGGCGCTGAAGGCCCTGGGCTACTCCTTCAACACCACCGATAAGGACGAGATCGCCGCCGCCACGGACCTGCTCATCAAGCAGAAGGAGGACGGCATCGTCCAGGCCTACGTCATGGACCAGATCTTCGACAAGATGATCAACAACGAGGCCGCCATGGGCACCTACTACGCCGGCGACTATCTGACCATGGTGGAGGAGAATCCGGACCTGGCCTTTGTGCAGCCGGAGGAGGGCAGCAATCTGTTCGTGGACGCCATGTGCATCCCCACCTGCTCGAAAAACTATGAGGACGCTTTGGCCTTCATCAACTTCATGTGCCGGGACGACATCGTCCTGCGCAACTGCGAGGAAACGGGCTATTCCTGCCCCTCTGCCACCGCCCTGGAGGAGATGGACGAGGAAATGTCTGCCGACCCGGTGGCCTATCCCGGCGCGGACATCCTTGATAAGGCCGAGACCTTCGGCGGCCTGCCGGAGGAGACCCTCACCTTCTACGACCACGAGTGGATCCGCATCTGCCTGGCCAAGGTGAAGTATTGATTTGGCGGAATATAGAAACCATGGACAATCAAGAGCGCACGGCCGAAGCCGTGCGCTTTTGGTTTGATGAGAAGTTTCAGAATGGCTGCTTTCGGTGGTTTTGTAAAGACTACGCTGCGTTTACAGCAGTTTTTTGTGGCTTACTCATAAATTCTGCGCTGCGGCGGTTGACTTTTCGGGTACAGAGTGTATTATATATTTAGTAAGTGAAAATGAATGCGAAAAATCAACTACTTTAGGGAGATGGGAAAATGAAGAGAAAAGGGTTCCTTGGCGGCATTTTTGCCATGGCGCTGATTCTTGTGCTGACATTAGTCCTTAGTGTGGGCAGCGTGTCGGCGGCGGAGCCGACCATCGTTGGCTCCGGAAACTGCGGCAAAGATGGGAGCAACGTCACCTGGACGCTGGACAGCACGGGCTTCCTGACCATCAGCGGCACGGGGGAGATGGCAGACTACCAAAATAGTAGTTCAAGACCCTGGTACGGTAACAGCTTGAAAATCACAAAAGTTGAGATTTCTGACGGCGTGACCAGCATTGGGGACAGCGCATTCATCTACTGCAAGGGCTTGATTAGCGTGACGATCCCGGATAGCGTGACCAGCATCGGGGACTATGCATTCAATGGTTGCACAAACCTGGCTGAGGCGGAGATTCCTAATGGATTGATAAACATTGGAAATCATGCATTTGATGGATGTACAGGCTTGACTAGCGCGGTTGTGCCGGACAATGTGACAGTAATTGGGGAAAGTGCATTCGATAACTGCACTGGGTTAAAGAGTGTGACAATCGGCAGTGGTGTGACTACCATGGGATACTCGGCATTCAATGGTTGTACGGGATTGACAGAGATAAACTATAATGCGAAAAGAATAGAGGAGGTTCAACACGCATTCGAGAATGCTGGCACGTCCTCAGGTGAGTTTGATGTAATATTCGGAAAAAGCGTTGAAAAAATCCCCAACTATATTTTTGATGGATGCGCGGCTATGACTTGCGTAACAATCGGTAGCAATGTGACCAGCATAGGCGATTCCGCATTTCGTGATTGTGTGAGACTAACCATAATAAACTACAATGCAAAAGAAGTGACGAATATAGAAGGATGGAGTGATATATTTAAGAATGCGGGCGAATCGTCAAACAAACTGAAGGTGGTGGTCGGTGATAGCGTAGAAAAGATTCCAGGCTATCTTTTCAAGGATTGCACGGGCCTGACCAACGTGGATATACCGGACAATGTGACAGTAATTGGGGAAAGTGCATTCGATAACTGCACTGGGTTAAAGAGTGTGACAATCGGCAGTGGTGTGACTACCATGGGATACTCGGCATTCAATGGTTGTACGGGATTGACAGAGATAAACTATAATGCGAAAAGAATAGAGGAGGTTCAACACGCATTCGAGAATGCTGGCACGTCCTCGGGTGGATTTGATGTAGTATTTGGAAAAAACGTTGAAAAAATCCCTGATTTCATTTTCTATGATTGCACGGGCCTGACCAGCGTGACTATTGGCAGCAATGTAACCAACATTGGGTGTGGTGCATTCTCCGGCTGCACGGGCCTGACCAGCGTAGAGATTCCGAATAGCGTGACTAACATCGGAGGAAGTGCGTTCCAAGGTTGCACAAGATTGACAAGTGTAGGAATGCCGAATAGCATAACCTGTATTGAACAATATGCATTTTCTGGCTGCACGGGTTTGACCAACATAGAAATCCCGGAACATGTGATCGACATCGGAACTACGGCTTTTTCTGACTGTATAGGTCTGACGAAGATTTATTATAACGCAAAGACGGTAGAATGCAGTCTTTATGCTGTTTTTGAGAATGCCGGAATCGCTTCGGGTGGAATGGAGGTCGTATTTGGCGAGAACGTGAAGAAGATTCCAAGTGGCCTTTTCCGCGGTTGCACGGGATTGACTGATTTGACCATTGGCAGTAATGTGACCGATATTGAAAGCGATGCGTTTTACAACTGCGAGGGATTGACTAACGTGACAATTCCGGATAGTGTGACTAGTATTGGCAACTGTGCATTCTATGGTTGCATAAATCTGACGGAAGTTATTTATAACGCCAAGGCAGCGGCGGATATGTGGGACTATGATAACCGAGTTTTTGCTGGTTCAGGTACTACTTCCAGCGGTATGAAAGTAATTATCGGTGAGAATGTAAAGAAGATTCCGGCCTATCTGTTCTGTAATGCAAAAAATATTCGTAGCTTTATATTTACCGGGAATCCTCCCACAGTTGGTTCGAGTGCCTTTAGAGATAATTATGCATACGCACTTTACCCGGTGCACAACAGCGAGTGGACGAAGAGTGCGCGCGAGGCCTGCGGTTCCCATCTCACCTGGATAGGCTACTGCACGGAGCCGGTTTCCTCCGCGGCCTGCCGCGTTGACCAAACGGCGTACCTGCCCAACGATACCCTGAATACCCAGGGCCTGTGCATGACACTGACCCATAAGGACGGCTGCACGGAGACTATCCCCTATGATTCCGGGCTGCTGGAACTGGGCGGCTGCGACATGTCCACCCCCGGGGCAAAGACCATCGACGTTACCTACCGGGGGACTACCGCTCAGCTGAAAATCTATGTGCACGAGCGGAAAACACAGACCCTGGACAAGAAGGGGTATCCGGAGTCCAGCCATAATTATGAGAATAACCTGGACAAAACCTATACCTACAAGGCAGCGGGAGCCGTTTCCCTGGATGTCACCTTCTCGGCGCAGACAGAGGTGGAGACTAATATAGACTATCTTTATGTGAACGGGGCACAATACACCGGAACGGAGCTGGCGGGCAAGACGATCTCCATCCAGGGGGATACGCTGATAATCCGGCTGGTTTCGGATAAGAGCGACAGTGCATACGGATTCTCCATCGACCGCATCGTGAAGACCTATATGGAACACCAATATAAAAACGGTGTGTGTACCCGCTGCGGGGCTAAGGATCCCAACTATAAGCTCACCGCGCCCAGTGTAAAGACGGATTATCTGATTTCCACCGGTAAGCCTTACATCAAGTGGGCCGCCGTAGCTGGGGCTAGCAAGTATGAAGTGTACCGCAGCGGCAGCAAGGATGGAAGCTATACCCTCCTGGGCACCACCACAGCCACCAATTATACTGATAACAAGGCCAACGCCGGCTATATCTATTATTACAAGGTCAAGGCAGTGAATGCCAATAGCATTAAGAGCGACTATAGCGCCACCGTCGCTGCTACTTGCCATTGCGCAAGACCTGATGTGAAACCGGATTATCTGATCTCCACCGGTAAACCTTACATCAAGTGGACGGCAGTGGCCGGGGCCAGCAAGTATTATGTGTACCGCAGCGGCAGCAGCAATGGCACATATAAATACGTTGGCACCACCACAGCCACTAATTATACTGATAACAAGGCCAACGCTGGCTATACCTATTACTACAAGGTCAAGGCTGTTAGCAAGGTGAGCAGCGGCGCCAATTCCTATTACAGCGTGGTCATTGGGGCTACCTGCCATTGTGCAAGACCCAGCGTGAAGATCACAACCTCCAACGGCAGCCCCAAGCTGACCTGGAACGCTGTGGCGGGTGCCAGCCAGTATGAGGTGTACCGGGCCACATCTAAGAATGGCTCCTACACGAAAATGTTCACTACCAGCAACCTGAGCTACACCAACACCTCCGCCAAGGCCGGGACCACTTATTATTACAAGGTGAAGGCGGTCAGCAAGGTTAAGAGCACAGCCAACTCTGCTTTTAGCACTGTGGTGAGCATCAGAGCCCGGTAAAAGACGGCTTTGAAGCTAAAAAACCATCTTTTTATTGAAAAAACTGAAACCCCTGAAAGGGTATGCCGCCTGCATTGCGCAGGCGGCATACCCTTTCATTTTGCCCGGGCTTGAGCAATGGGCATTTTTCCGGGCTTTTCCGAGCGCCCCGGTGTTGACGCACGGCGGTAAATAGGTGTATAATACATTGATTTAGTATGCGGAGGTAGACCCTTTATGTGGATCGCGGACGGTTGGAAGGATTATGAGCTGCTGGATTGCGGCGGCGGAGAAAAGCTGGAGCGCTGGGATAAGCAGATCCTGGTGCGGCCCGATCCCCAGGCCATTTGGGAAACGGATCACAAAAACCCCGGCTGGCGGCAGGCCAACGCCCGGTACAGCCGATCCTCTACCGGCGGCGGCCACTGGGACAAGCACAAGCTCCCGGAGCAGTGGCCCATTCGCTACAGAGATCTGTGCTTCCAGGTGAAGCCCATGAACTTCAAGCACACGGGTCTTTTCCCGGAGCAGGCGGCCAACTGGGACTTTGCCATGGACAAGATCAGAAACGCCGGGCGGCCCATCCGGGTGTTGAATCTCTTTGCCTACACCGGTGGGGCTACGGTGGCCTGCGCGGCGGCGGGGGCCAGCGTGTGCCATGTGGATGCGGCCAAGGGCATGGTGGCCTGGGCCAAGGAAAACGCCAAGGCCTCCGGCCTTTCGGAGGCGCCCATCCGCTGGATCGTGGACGATTGCGCCAAGTTCGTGGAGCGGGAGATCCGCCGGGGCAAGAGCTACGACGCCATCATCATGGACCCGCCCTCTTACGGCCGCGGCCCCGGGGGCGAGGTATGGAAGCTGGAGGATAACCTCTATCCCTTCGTGAAGCTATGCGCACGGGTGCTGTCGGATAAGCCCCTGTTCGTGATTCTGAACTCTTACACCACGGGGCTTGCACCCTCGGTGCTGGGCTATATTTTGCAAATGCTCATCGGTAAGGAGCGAGGCGGCAAGGTCACCTGGGACGAGCTGGGCCTGCCGTGCAGCGAGAGCGGCATGGCGCTGCCCTGCGGCGCCACAGGCCGGTGGTATGCGGAATAAAAATTAGCGCGATACAGAAATGAGATAAAGCTATGTCAACCATGATTACAACAGAAAAACTCTCCTTCACCTATCCGGCGGAGGAGGGGGGACAGCAGGAGACCTCCGCTCTGCGGGAGGTGGACCTGGAGATAGAAAAAGGGAGCTTTGTGACCATCCTGGGCCACAACGGCTCCGGCAAATCCACCCTGGCCAAGCACATGAACGCAGTGCTGCTGCCCACCGGCGGCAAGGTGTGGGTGGAGGGGATGGACACCCAAAACGCCGAACTGCTGCTGGAGATACGGCGGCGCATCGGCATGGTGTTCCAGAACCCGGATAACCAGATCGTTGCCAACGTGGTGGAGGAGGATGTGGCCTTCGCCCCGGAGAACCTGGGCGTGCCCTCGGCGGAGATCCGCAAGCGGGTGGACGACGCCCTGGAGGCCGTGGGCATGACGGAATACGCCCGCCACGCGCCGCACCTGCTCTCCGGCGGGCAGAAGCAGCGCATTGCCATCGCCGGGGTCATCGCCATGGAGCCGGCGTGCATCGTGCTGGACGAATCCACCGCCATGCTGGACCCCGTGGGCCGGCGGGAGGTGCTGGACACGGTTCACAAGCTGAACCGGGAGCGGGGCATCACCGTGGTGCTCATCACCCATCATATGAACGAGGCCATGGAGGCTGACCGGGCCATTGTCATGAACCGGGGCCGGGTGGCTATGGACGGCACTCCCCGGGAGGTATTCGCCCGGGTGGAGGAGCTGCGGGCCCTGGGCCTGGCGGCGCCGGACACAGTAGAGCTGCTATACGAATTGCGGAGCCGGGGCATAGACATCCCGCTGGATGCTATGACCGTGGAGGAATGCGCAGATGCCATCTGCCGCGCCTTTTCCGGTGAGAAATAAAAGGGGATTAAACAAGTTGAAACCGATTTTACAAGTGAAGGCTCTCACGCACACCTACAGTGCGGGGACACCTTTTGAGCACAAAGCCATTGACAGCGTGGACCTGGAGGTCATGCCCGGAGAGTTTTTGGGCATCATCGGCCACACCGGGTCGGGAAAATCTACACTGATCCAGCATCTGAATGGGCTGCTGCGTCCCACGGACGGGCAGATCCTGCTGGACGGGACGGACATTTGGGCAAAGCCCAAGGAAATTCGCAAGGTGCGTTTCCAGGTGGGCCTGGTGTTCCAGTATCCGGAGTACCAGCTCTTTGAGGAGACCGTCTATAAGGACATCTCCTTCGGCCCGAAGAACATGGGCCTGGAGGGCGAGGAGATCGACCGCCGGGTGCGCCAGGCGGCAGCCTTTGCGGGCATCGACGAGGATATGCTGGAAAAATCGCCCTTTGAGCTCTCCGGCGGGCAGAAGCGCCGGGTGGCCATCGCCGGCGTCATCGCCATGGAGCCCAAGGTGCTGATCCTGGACGAGCCCACGGCGGGCCTGGACCCCCGGGGCCGGGAGGCCATTCTGGCCCAGCTGCGCTCGTACCACAAGCAAAAGGGCAACACCGTCATCCTGGTGAGCCACTCCATGGAGGAGATCGCCCGGAACGTGGACCGCATCGTGGTCATGAGCCATTCCCACAAGCTCATGGATGGCGCACCGGAGGAGGTATTCTCCCGGGCGGGCGAGCTGCTGCAGGTGGGGCTGGATGTGCCCCAGGTCACCAAGGTGGCCATGGAGCTTAAAAAGCGCGGTCTGCTGGCAGACAGCAGCGTGTATACCATTGATGAGCTTGTGCGCCGCCTCCTGGCGCTGAAGGGAGGCGAGGCGGCATGCTGAAGGATATTACCCTGGGCCAGTTTTTTCCCGGCAATACCATCGTACACCGGCTGGATCCCCGGACGAAGATCCTGGCGGTGATCCTGTACATCGTGGCCCTGTTCAGCGCGGACAGCGTGCTGACCTACGTGCTGGCGGCAGTGGCGCTGGCACTGTGCATCCTGGTGTCCAGGGTGCCGTTTAAGTCCCTGACCAAGGGCCTCAAGCCCATTCTCATCATCGTCATCTTCACGGCCGTTATGAACCTGTTTTTCACCAAGGGCACGGCCATCTGCGATGTGTGGCTGCTGCGGCACATCACCTGGGAGGGCCTGGCGGCAGCGGCGAAGATGATGCTGCGCATCGTGATGCTCATCATGGGCACCTTCCTCCTGACCTACACCACCAGCCCCATTGCCCTGACGGACGGGCTGGAGTCCCTGCTGGGCTTTTTGAAGAAGATCAAGGTGCCGGTACATGAGCTGAGCATGATGATGTCCATCGCCCTGCGGTTCATCCCCACCCTCATTGAGGAGACGGATAAGATCATGTCCGCCCAAAAGGCCCGGGGCGCGGACTTCGAATCCGGCAATATCTTCCAGCGGGCCAAGGCATTGGTACCGATCCTGGTGCCGCTGTTCATCTCCGCTTTCCGCCGGGCCGACGAGCTGGCCACGGCCATGGAGTGCCGGTGCTATCACGGCGGCGAGGGCCGCACGGCCCTGCATGTGCTGCGCTATAAGACGGCGGACTGGCTGACTCTGGCGGGCTTTGTGGCCCTGGCGGCAGGGGTCATCGTGCTGGGCAAATTCGGCCTGTGACAGACTGAGAAAGGATGCGCTATGCGGAATATTGCACTGATACTCATGTATAACGGCACGGCTTATCACGGCTGGCAGGTGCAGAAAACCGAAAGGACCGTGGCCGAGACCCTGGAAAAGGGCCTCAGCATGGTGTGCGGGGAGAAGATCAAATGCGTGGGCTGCGGCCGCACCGACGCCGGGGTACACGCGGAGCACTATGTGGCCAATTTCCACACCGGCTCCCGCATCCCCGTGGAGCGCATCCCCTTTGCGGTGAACACCCACATTCCCGAGGACATCGTGGTGCGCCGGGCCTATGAGGTGGCGGAGGATTTCAACGCCATCGGCTCCTGCATCAAAAAGGAATATACCTACCGCATCTACAATTCCCGCATCAAGAATCCCTTCTATGTCCACCGGGCGTATTTTTACCCCAAGCGGCTGGACGAGACGGTCATGGACCGGGCGGCCCGGATGTTTGAGGGCACCCACGATTTTGCCGCGGTGCGGTCCGTGGGGACCAATGTAAAAAGCACCGTGCGCACCATTCATTACTGCCGCGTGGAGCGGCGGGGCGAGCTGCTGGAGCTGAAGGTGTGCGCCAACGGATTTCTGTATAATATGGTGCGGGCCATCACCGGCACGGTGCTCTATGCCGCCGAGGGCAAGCTCCGGCCGGAGGATATCCCGGAGATCCTGGATTCCGGCAACCGCACCCTGGCGGGCCCTACGGCGCCGCCGGGCGGTCTGTATCTCACACGGGTCTGGTATGAGGATGAGAGACTGAATGGAACAGATGAAATTTGAAATGGGCGACCTGCAGCAGGACGCCCCCAAGCGAATGAGAAAACGGCGGCCGCCCCGGAAAAAGATACGGGGACTGCTGATCGTTATTGCCGTGGTGCTGGCGGCGGTGGCGGCCTTTGTGCTGCTGGACCGCACCGCCTTTGACGGCCTGCGCCGGAGCATTGCCTATATGCAGGCGGAAAAGGACGAGAGCGGCTGCGCCAAGCTCTATCAGTACAGCGGCGACGGCACCAGCAGCTATGCCGATCTGAACGGCAGCTTGCTGGTGGCCTCCGGCAAGGAGGTCACCTTGCTGGACGACAAGGGGAACACCGTGTACCACACGGCCCTGCAGGCGGGCCAGGTGGCCCTCTCTGCAGAGGACGGCTATGCGGCGGTGTACGAGATCGGCGGGAAGAGCCTGTACCTGCTGGACCATAAGGGCCTGGTGAAGGAGATGTCCCTGGAGGGGGAGATCTTCACCGTGGAAATGGGCCAGGGCGGCAAATTTGCCGTGACTCTGAAAAAAACAGGATATAAAACCGCCGTGACCGTCTATAATGGCAAGGGTGAGCCGCTGTATGCCTTTAACTCCGCCCAAAAATATCTCATGACCGCCGCCGTCTCCGAAAACGGGAATTATATGGCGGCGGCAGCCATGGGGCAGGACAGCGGCAGCTTTGTAAGCTCCCTGCAGATCTATAAGCTCACCTCGGAGAAAATGCAGGCGGAGGGGGCCATCGAGGGTGGCGTATACGAACTGGGCACGGTGGACGGCCGGTTCTGCGCCGCCACGGACAAGGCCCTGTGCTTCGTGAAGACCGACGGAACGGTGAGCGCATATGACTACCAGGGGGCAAATCTGGCCCGCTGCAGTATAAACGGCGGGAAATTCGCCGCCGTGCTGCTGGAGAACTATTCCTCCGGCGGCCTGACCCATTTGGCCACGGTGAATGCCGCCGGGGAGGAGATTGCCGCCCTGACGGTGGACAGCGAGGTGCTGGACCTGTCGGCCGCGGGGCGGTATGTGGCGGTGCTTTACACCAGCAGCCTGGTGATCTATGACCGCAATCTGCGCCCGTGCGCCGTGCTGGAGGATGTGAATTTCGCCCGGCGGGTGCTCATGCGCAGCGACGGCTCGGCAGTACTGGTGGGAACGAATTCCGCCAGCCTTTACCTGCCGTAAAAGGAGAAATGCTATGATTTGGATAGATCTTGTGATCGTGGGCGCGCTGCTGCTGGGCCTGGGCATCGGGGCAAAGCGCGGCTTCCTGCAGACCCTGGGGGGCGTTGCCGCCGTGGTGGTGTCCTTCATCGGTGCCGGGATCGCTGCCGGGGCTTTGTCCGGCACCGTGGCTAAGTGGATCCGCCCCCTGCTGGAGAAAAAAATGCAGAGCGGCGGCATATCCGGCGGCAGCGCCGCCTCCATGGTGCGGGAGGCGGGCTTCTTTGGCGAGACTGCCCAAAGGATCGTTGACAGCGTGGGCACATTGGTGCAGGAGACCAAGGAATCCCTGGTCACCGCCGTGACGGACGGCATCGCCCAGTCCGTGGCCTATGCCCTGGTGTACTTAGCGGCCTTTGTGATCCTGATGCTGCTGTGCAGGCTCCTGCTGCGGGTGCTGCGCCTGGCGGAAAGACTGCCGGGTCTCCACGCCTTAAACTTGATAGGCGGCGGCGCCCTGGGGCTGATCGTTGCGGTATTGCTGGTGTTTTTTGCCGTGTGGCTGCTGCAGAGGCTGCAGCTGGTCATCACGGAGGATATGGTGCAGCAGTCTGCCTTGCTGCAATTTTTCGTGGACCGGTCCCCCATGGATTGGCTCACGTCCCTGTAAACCCCTTAAAGCCCATCCGCCGGGCGGATGGCAGAAAAAACGGAGGAAACTATGCAACCTACTCTTTGCGCAAGATGTAAGAAAAATGTGGCTGTGGTGTTCATCTCCCGGATGAACGAAAAAGGCGAGCCGGTGAACGAGGGCCTGTGCCTGCAGTGCGCCGCCAAGCTGGGCCTGCCCCAGGTGGAGGACATGATGAAGCGCATGGGCATCACCCCGGAGGATCTGGAGAGTCTCAGCGGTGAGATGATGCAGGCCTTCGGCGGCGCCGAGGAGCTGGAGGATATGCCCGAGGATGACGGCGGCGATGAGGACGAGAGCGGCAAGACCGCTACCTTCCCGTTTTTGAACCGGCTTTTCGGCGGCAGCCAGACCCCGGCGGAAAAGCAGCCCGGGGATCAGTCTGCCCAGGGCCGGGAGACCAAGGGCGGCAAGACGGAGAAAAAACGCAAGTTCCTGGATAATTACTGCATCAATCTCTCCCGCCGGGCCCGGGAGGGCAAGCTGGACGCTGTCATCGGCCGGGAGGAGGAGATCGAGCGGGTGGTGCAGATCCTGAACCGCCGGCAGAAGAACAACCCCTGCCTCATCGGCGAGCCCGGCGTGGGCAAGACCGCCATCGCCGAGGGCCTGGCCCAGCGCATCGCCGCCGGGCAGGTGCCCTTCAAGCTGCGGGATAAGGAGGTATACCTGCTGGACCTGACGGCTTTGGTGGCCGGCACCCAGTTCCGGGGCCAGTTTGAAAGCCGCATGAAGGGACTCATCGAGGAGATCCGCAAGGCCGGCAACATCATCCTGGTCATTGACGAGGTGCATAACATCGTGGGCGCCGGGGATGCCGAGGGCAGCATGAATGCCGCCAATATCCTCAAGCCCGCCCTGTCCCGGGGCGAAATACAGGTCATCGGCGCCACCACTTTCAACGAGTACCGCAAGTTCATCGAGAAGGATTCTGCCCTGGAGCGCCGCTTCCAGCCGGTGACGGTGGCGGAGCCCAATATGGAGGACACCCTGGAGATCCTCAAGGGCATCGCCCATTATTACGAAAACTTCCACGGTGTGCAGATCCCCGAGGGCATCCTGCGCCAGGCGGTGGCCCTGTCAGAGCGGTACATCACCGACCGGTTCCTGCCCGATAAGGCCATTGACCTCATCGATGAGGCCTGCTCCGACCTGAACCTCCACGATGCATCCATCAATCGCCGCATGGAATTAAAGCGCGACCTGGAGAACATCACCTTTGAGCGGGAGACTCTTATGTCCGCCGAGCCCGAGGAAGGCAAGGAGTTCACCCAGGAGGAGCTGGATGCCCGCTATGCCCGCATCGCCGAGCTGCGCAGCCAGGAAATGCGCCTGCAGGAGGAGCTGACGGAGATCGAGAAGAAGGGCGTGCCTCAGCTGACCATGGAGAACATCGCCCGGGTCATCGAGCTGTGGACCAAGATCCCGGCCAGCAAGATTCGGGAGGAGGAGTTCAAGCGCCTGTCGGAGCTGGAGGATCGGCTGAAGCAGCATATCGTGGGCCAGGACGAGGCTGTGGCCGCCGTGGCCGCCGCCATCCGCCGCAACCGCGTGGGTATTTCCCCCAAGCATAAGCCCGTGAGCTTTATCTTTGTGGGCAGCACCGGCGTGGGTAAGACCGAGTTGGTCAAGCAGCTGGCCGATGATCTGTTCCACGCACCGGAGTCCTTGATCCGCCTGGATATGTCCGAGTTTATGGAAAAGCACTCCGTCTCCCGCATCGTGGGCTCGCCCCCGGGCTATGTGGGCTATGACGAGGCGGGCCAGCTGACGGAGAAGATCCGCCGCAAGCCCTATTCCGTGGTGCTGTTTGACGAAATTGAAAAGGCCCACCCGGATGTGCTGAATGTGCTGCTGCAGATCCTGGACGACGGCCAGATTACCGACGCCCACGGCCGCAAGGTGAATTTTGAAAATACCGTCATCGTCATGACCTCCAACGCCGGCTCCGACAAGAGCGCCGGCGGCACCGTGGGCTTTGGCCGCAGCAGCGACGAGCAGGATAAGGAGCGGGTGATGAAGGCCCTGCAGTCCTTCCTGCGCCCGGAGTTTATCAACCGCGTGGACGAGATCGTGTATTTCCACCAGCTGACCAAGGAGAACTTTGCCGGTATCGCCCGCATCATGCTGCGCGAGCTGACGGAGTCTCTCTCCGCCAAGGGATTTACCTTCACTTACGACGACGCCCTGGTGGATTACCTGGTGGATAAGTCCTATTCCGCCGCCTACGGCGCCCGGAACCTGCGCCGCTGCATCCAGAAGGAGCTGGAGGATCCCATGGCGGCGCGTATCATCGAGAGCTTTGACCATCCCATCACCCATATCCGCGCCTCCGCCTCGGACGGCAAGGTGACGCTGGAGACGCTGTAAGGAGGAACCATGCTGTTTCGCAAGAAAATCGATCCCCGCTGCGCCTACTGCGCCAAGGGCACCCGCCTCAGTGAGGAGGAGGTGGCCTGTGTCAAGTGCGGCATCGTGGCGGCGGAGCATCACTGCGGCGCGTTTCGCTATGACCCGCTCAAGCGGGTGCCGCCCCGGCCGGTGAAGCTGAAAACCGGGGACCTGAAGCAGGAGGATTTTGACCTGTAAGGAGGACGCCATGAAACTGGAGAAGATTTGGGCCGTATATTTCAGCGGCACCGGCACCACCCGCCGCACGGTGGAGCGCATCGCCGGGGCTATTGCGTCCCGGCTGAACTTGCCGGTGGAGACGGTGGATTTTTCCCGCCCCGCCGTGCGGCAGGAGACGCTGCACTTTGGCGAAAAGGATCTGGTAGTTTTCGGCACGCCGGTGTACGCCGGGCGCGTGCCCAATGTACTCCTGCCGTTTTTGCGGGAGAAGATCGTGGGCGGCGGTGCGCTGGCGGTGCCGGTGGTGTTGTTCGGCAACCGGAATTATGACGACGCCCTCATAGAGTTGCGGAATATCCTGGCGGCGGATGGCCTGCATCCCATTGCCGCCGGGGCCTTTGTGGGGGAGCACTCGTTCTCCCGGGTCCTGGGCGCCGGCCGGCCCAATGCCGAAGATGAAGCGCTGATGGACGAATTTTCTGCCCGGGCGGCGGAGCTGGCGGCGGGATTGGAGACTGCACCGCAGACCCCGGTGGCCGTGGAAGGTCAGGAGCCCATCCGCCCCTACTACACGCCCCAGGACCGGGCCGGGAACCCCATCAATATATTAAAGGTAAAACCAAAAACGAACATGGCTCTTTGCGGCGGCTGCGGCCTGTGCGCCGAGATCTGTCCCATGGGCTCCATCGACCCGGCGGATGTGTCGCAGGTCCGGGGCATCTGCATCAAGTGCTGCGCCTGCGTCAAGGGCTGCCCCACCAGGGCGAAATTCTTCGATGATGCGGGGTATCTCTACCACCAGCACGAGCTGGAGGCGCAGTATGCCCGCCCGGCGGAGAACGAGGTGTTCTACTTATAATTGGGTACATAAAAACCGGCCCCTGGGAATGGGGGCCGGTTTTGTATTAGGGGTTCACGATAGGCAGCAGCTCCAGCAGGTCCCGAATCTCATAGTCAATGCGCAGTCCATCGGGCCGGGCGAGACCGTGGGGATTGTACCAGCAGCAGGGAATGCCATAGTTGTTGGCGCCCTGCAGGTCGCTGGAGGGGGAGTCGCCGATGAGCAGGCAGTTTTCCCGGGTAATGCCCGGAATGCGCGAGAAAACGTAGTCGAAATAGGCGCTGGAGGGCTTGCTGGCCCCGGCGTCCTCAGAGATAAAGGCGTCCGTGATGTAGGGGCGGATGTCGCTGGCGGCCAGGCGGGCCTTCTGCACGGCGGCCACGGCATTGGTGACAATGTAGAGCCGATGCGTTTGGGCCAGGGTCCGGCAGACCTCCAGGGCGTTTGGCATCAGCTGCGTGTTGGTTTTCAGGCTGTCCAGATGGACTGCATTGCACCGGACCGGGTCGGCCTGCAGGCCGCATCGCTCCAAAAATAACCGGAATCGCTCTACAACGATAAAATCCTTGCTGTATTCTCCCCGGTCAAAGGCACCCCACATCTCCGCATTGACCGCCTCGTAAGCGTGGAAAAGCGCATCCGTATCCGGCAGATGGCAGGCGCGGCATACGGCGGTGAACGCCCGGCGGTTGCCCGCATCGAAATTAAACAGGGTGTTGTCTGCGTCCAGCAGCAGGATGGGGTATCGGTTCATAGCTGAAGTCTCCTTGCAAATATTGACGCCATCATACCATATTTTCAGGGGAAATGGAAGCGTCGGAGTCGCTTTATAAGAATTTCTGAAGGCAGGGATTAAAAAAAGTAAAAATAGGGGTTGACAGGAGGGGGAGGGGTGTGGTAAAGTAACAAAGTCGTCGAGAGGCGGC
>CAMBKF010000037.1 GCA_945868085.1 uncultured Oscillibacter sp. | reverse complement strand
CATGGGCCTTGCGTATGTGGCCCCCATCGGCCTGCAAAATCTGTTCGTCATCAACTCCGCCCTGACCCAAAAGCGCAGCCGGGTGTATATCACGGCTCTCATCGTCATTTTGTGGGATGTTTCCCTGGGTGTCGCGTGCTTTTTGGGCGCGGGAGCCTTAATGCAGGCGGTGCCGTGGCTGCAGAAGGTCATCCTGGGCCTAGGCAGCCTCATCGTCATCTATATCGGTATCGGCCTCCTGCGGGCCAAGGCCAGCCTGGAGGGCGGCAAGGACGTGAATATCCCCATCTGGAAGCTGTTCACCACTGCCTTTGTGGTCACCTGGATGAATCCCCAGGCCCTCATTGACGGCACCATGATGCTGGGCGCCTTCCGGGCTAGTCTCCCGGCGGGGGGCGACCTGCCCTTCATCTTCGGCTTCGGCAGCGCCTCGATCCTCTGGTTTCTGACCCTGTCCACGGTGGTCTCCCTGCTGGGCAGCAAGTTCAATGAAAAGATCCTCAATATCATCAATAAGGTCTGCGGCGCAGTGATCATCTTCTACGGCTGCAAGCTCCTGTGGAGCTTCGTCAAGCTCATGGGCTGGCTGTAAAATAAGGCTGTTCAAACCCCTCCGTTTCTGCTATGATTATAGTAGAAACGGAGGGGCGTTTTATGGAGAAAAATTACAAGCTGACCATCGCCTACGACGGCACCCGCTTTTTCGGCTGGGAGCATCAGCCGGATAAAGAGACCATACAGGGCAAGCTGGAATCTGTCCTGGAGCGGCTCCAGGGCCATCCCGTGGACATCATCGGCGCCGGCCGCACCGATGCCGGGGTCCACGCCCGGGCCATGGTGGCCAGCGTCCGCCTGGATGTGCGCCAGTCCCCGGAGGAGATCCGGGACTACATGAACCGCTACCTTCCCGATTCCATCGCCGTCCGGGAGGTGAAGGAGGCCTCTGGCCGCTTCCACGCCCGCTATAATGCCCTGGGCAAGACCTACCGCTACACCTGCTTCGACGGCCCCGTGAAGCCGGTGTTCGACCGGAAATATGTGACGCTGCTGGACTTCTCCCCGGATGTGGAAAAAATGCGCCGGGCGGCGGAAATTCTCCAGGGGGAGCACGATTTCCGCTCCTTCTGCGGCAACCCCCGGATGAAAAAATCCACCGTCCGCCTGGTGGACAGTATCCAGATCGAGCGCCGGAAGGACCGCATTGTTTTCACCTTCCATGGCACCGGCTTTTTGCAGAACATGGTCCGCATCCTGGTGGGCACCCTCCTGGAGGTAGGCCGCGGCCGCTGGGAGCCGAAGTATGTGCAGGAGATCCTGGACGGCAAAGACCGCAAGCTGGCCGGTCCCACCGCCCCCCCGGAGGGCCTGTGCCTGATGAAGGTGGATTATTAAAAAACAGATCATAAAAAGCGGGTGAGCAAACTGCTCACCTGCTTTTGCATCCCGGTACCCACGGCAGGGCACACGGGCCCTGCCCTACAGCCGCACCTTCTGTAATATGTCATTGCGAAGCCAGTGCGCACACTGGCTGTGGCAATCCGTATCCCCCGTTCCCAAGGCTTTCCCACACCCCATAAAACCACCATCGCCACGGGCGCACCGCGCCCGTGGCGATCTATTCTCGTCTCTCACCGCAGATCCCGCTTGATGCCCTCGGTGATGCGGTCCACATCCTCCAGGGTGTTCATGCGCACGATCTGCTCCTTGTAATAGTTGGCGTGGGGCACGCCCTTTAAGTACCAGGCGTATTGCTTCCGGGCCTCCAGGATGGCGATGTGCTCGCCCTTGTCCTCCGCAGCCCAGTGGATCTGCTGCACTGCCGTGTCGCACCGGTGGGCCAGGGGCGGCAGCGGGGGGATTTCCCGCCCCTCCAGGGCCGCCAGGGCCTGCTGGAACAGCCAGGGATTTCCGAAGGCCCCCCGGCCGATCATGGCCAGGTCCGCCCCGGTGAACTGCAGGATCTTCACCGCGTCCTGGGGGGCGAAGATGTCCCCGTTGGCCATCACCGGGATCTTCACTGCCTGCTTCACCTGCCGGATGGTCACCCAGTCGGCGGCTCCGGCGTACATCTGCGCCCGGGTGCGCCCGTGTACGGCCACGGCGGCCACGCCCACCTGCTCCAGCATTTTTGCCAGCTCCACGGCGTTGATGCTGCCCTTGTCCCAGCCCCGGCGCATTTTCACCGTCACCGGCACCCCTGCGGCCTTTACCACCGCTTCGGCGATGCGCGCCGCCTTTTCCGGGTCCTTCATCAGGGCCGAGCCATCGCCGTTGGACACCACCTTCCCCACCGGGCAGCCCATGTTGATGTCAATGATGTCCGCCCCGCTGATCTCCCGGGCGATCTGTGCCGCCTCGGCCATGCAGACCGGGTCACTGCCGAAGATCTGCGCGCTGACGGGATGCTCCCCCGGGCCTATTTTCAGCAGCCCCCGGCTTTTCCGGTCCTGATAGCACAGGGCCTTGGCGCTGACCATCTCCGTCACCGTCAGGCCCGCGCCCAGTTCCCGGCAGGTGCGGCGGAAGGCCAGGTCCGTCACCCCCGCCATAGGGGCCAGTACCAGGGGATTGGGGATAAAAACATTGCCTATATACATAGCGTTTCCTCGCTTTATCGCAGTTTTCCCCAGTATAGCACAAAATTCTCCTGCCGAAAAGCAAAAAAGCCGGGCGACCGGTAAGGCCGCCCGTAAGTGAGGAGAAAAAATGGTAGAAAAGCACAAATAAGCATTACAAAAGCGCCACGACCAGCCATACCAGCCCCATGAGCCCGCCGCCCAGCATGGCGGCAATGGCCGGTGTCAACCGGTGCCTTTTGGGAGGGGGAAGCCCCTGGCAGCGGGTATAGCTTTTGGCAATGCGGACCGCCTGGTCCACCAGCTGCCGGGAGGATACGCCGTCCTCCTCCAGCACGTCGTTGCGCAGAATAAAAATTGCCTGATCGAACACCCGGGGATCCGGAGAATCCACCACGATGACCCGCCTGGAAATACCCTTGACCAAGTTCTTTGCCCTCCTTCATTGGATCGGATAGTCACAGTATGGGCAAACCGGCTGGAAATTATACACCGCCAAACCATCAAAAACGCACACATCGTACTGCGAAAAAATTAGTCATCCTGTCATTGCGAAGCCGATGCGCACACAGGCTTCGCGATCCGTAACCGCCTCGTACCAGGCTCTAACCCATCCGTAGGGCGGCGCGTCCTCACCCCGCCGCCCGGTCACACGGCGGTTTTCCGGTTCTCCCCCGCAAGGGGCAGGTGCAGCACCGCCACAGCGCAGTCGTCCGCCAGGCCCTTCCGGCACCGGGACTCCGCCAGGATCAGCGCTGTCAGCTCGTCTGCGCTGCGGCCATTCCACCCGGCCAGCAGATTCAGCAGCCACTCGTCGCAGCTCTGGTCGGCGATGCCGTCGCTGATGAGCACCAGATAGTCCCCCGCCTGCACCGGGATGTGTACCTGATCCGGCGGCAGGGGCGAGTCCGACAGCCCTGTGGGCGGTGCGTCGGAGCAGAACCGCCGCACACTGCCGCCCCGCTTGAGATACGAGGGGGCCGCCCCGCATTTATACAGCTCCACGCAGCCGCTCTGCCGCTGCATCACCGCCAGGTCCACGGTGGAAAAGCCCCCCTGGGTCTCTCCCCGCAGCTTCATGGCGGCGTTCAGAGTCTTCAGCGCCGGCCCCGGCTGGATGCCCGCCTCCAGGAACTGCCGCAGCAGCCGGGCGGTCATGGCCGCCTCTCGGTGGGCCTCCTGTCCGCTGCCCATGCCGTCGCACAGCAGCAGATACACCCCGTCGCCCACCTCGAATTGCTCCACCTGGTCGCCGCACAGATTCTCCCCGGCCCGGGGCCGCAGGGAGGAGCTGACCCGGTAGCCGATGCCGCTGCCGCCGGCCGCCGGCACCGCCGCTTGGTCCAGCAGCTCGGAAAAGCAGGCATATTGCTCCCGGGCGCTGGCCTGCACCTCCTGCAGCTGCCGGTGAAACTGCCGCCGCAGGAGATAGTCGTGGGTCTGCCGGTCGATGGCCTGGAGCAGCGCCGGAAAGTGTACGCACCGGGAGGAAAAATGCAGCGGAAAGTCCGCCGCCTCGGCCCGTCCCCGACGCAGCAGCTGGGGGCAGGCGTCGTTGAAGGCGCTGTAGGTCTCGCCGTAATGCTTCTGCCAGCAGTCCGTGCGCAGCACGCACCCGCTGCACACCTCGTCGGCGGCCCGGTCGAATAATACCGACGGGTTCTCCGAGGGCTGGGGCTGCTCTCCTCGGAAGAAACTGTCGTACAGGGCCCGCAGCGCCGCCGCCGGCCGTGCGTAAGGGGTCGGCTGGGGCGCATTTTCGGCCCGCTTCCCGGCGGTGTACCGCTTGGGCAGCCGCCTTTCCGGGATGAATGTGTATAGCGCCGCCCCGGCCAGGCTCTCCCACAGGGTCACCGGCAGGGCGTCCTGGCCGAACAGCAGGCTCAGCCCGCCGCATACTCCCGCGGCGCACAGACCCTGGACGGGCCGGGGCAGCCGCCGCAGCAGCCCCCCCACGGCGCTGCCTGCGCCCCATATCACAGCGTAGAATACCGTGGGCTGCGCCGCTGTCAGGTCCGTCAGCAGGCCCAGGCAGCCCCCCAGCGCCGCACATTGGGAGATGCCGCACCCCCGGCACAGGGCCAGCAGCAGCGCCATCATCAGCGCCCGGCCTACGGAGAAGGAGAAGGCCGTCACCGGTACGGCCGCCAGGGCCAGACCGCACAATACGGCCCATTTTCCCTGCCGGATCACCGTCAGCCAGGCCGCTCCCGCCGCCGCGGCGGCGGCACACAGGGCCAGCAGCCAGCTCTGCCCGCTGCGGCCCAGCAGATAGATGCTCTGCACCAGCAAAAAGAAGATCGCCGTACAGGTCGGGCGGAAATACGGTTTTTTGTACAGCGCCGTGTCATACAGCGCCGTGTTGGCGGCAAAGATGAGGATGGCCGCCGCCGCACACCGCAGGCCCGACTGAAAATCCATAAATACAAATGCGCCCCCGGCCACGCCCATCACGGCCCCCAGTCCCGGCAGCCGGATCCCCGCCGCGGCCACGGCGGCCAGGGCGAAGGGGGCGTATACCCCGCCCATCTGCCCGGCGCACAGCAGAAAGCCCAGCGCCGGCCATTTCAGCCGCGCCGCCGCCTGCTTGATCTTCGGCGGCAGGGCGATGGCCTGTCTCTTTTTCACGCGATCCCCTCCTTTGGCCTCCATTGTAGGCTGCCGCCCCGGGGGAAAATCGTCGGGAAATCAGCGAAAAAGCAGCGCGGCGAAAATTTTTCATTTTCGCCGCGCCTATGTTTATTCTATGCAGTTTTCCCGGAAATATGCCCGGGTCTGCTCAATGTTTTTCCGGATCATGTCCCGCAGCTGCTCCAGGGATCCGAACTTCACCTCGTCCCGCAGCCGCCGGCAGTATTCTAGGCGGATGTCCTGGCCATAGAGGTCGCCGTCAAAGTCCAGCAGAAACGTCTCCACAGACACGGCGTCGCTCTCGCTCACCGTGGGCCGGGTGCCCACGTTGGTGACCCCGGCATAGCTTCTGCCGTCCGGCAGGTAGACCCGGCTTATATACACCCCGTGCTTGGGCACCAGTACATGGCCCGGCACGGCCAGGTTCACTGTGGGGATGCCGATGGTCCGGCCGATGCGCTGGCCGTGGCCCACGGTCTGGGTCATGCAGTGGCGGTGCCCCAAAAAGTGCGCCGCCCGCTCCACGTCGCCGCTCTCCACCAGCTGGCGGATGTAGGTGGAGCTGACGGTGATGCCGTCCACCTCCACCTTGGGGATGATGTCGCAGCCCAGGCCCAGCTCCCGGCACTTCTCCTGCAGCAGCTGGGGTGTCCCCTGGTTTTTGTGGCCGAATCGGTGGTCGTGGCCGGCCACCAGGTGTACGGCGTTCAGGTCCCGCACCAGCTTCTGCTCCACAAAGGCGTCCCAGGGCAGGGTCATCATCTCCCGGTCAAAGGGGGCCAGGATGATCCGGTCGATGCCGTACAGGCGCTTTACCAGCCCCCGCCGGTCCTCCGGGGAGTTAATGAGCAGCACCGGCTTCCCCGTTACCACCTCTTTAGGAGGCCGGTCAAAGGTGAATACCACCGGTTCCGCGCCCAATTCCCGGGCCCGCTGCACGGTTTTTTCCAGCAGGGCGCCGTGGCCCCGATGCACCCCGTCAAAAAATCCCAGGGCAATGACTGTCTGGTTCAAAATTTATCACGCTCCGAAAAAGTTTTTCAGGGAGGTCATAGTATCCCCCTGCAGGCGGCTCAGGCAGAGGAAGTCTCCCTCCCGGCCATAAATGCGGTAAGTTCCCTCCGGCAGAGCCTCCTTGATGAAAAAGGGGTTACCGTTGCGGCACCGCTCCTCCTGCTTGCCGGTTTTCAGCCGGTATTCCGGGTGCTCCCGAAACAGGCTGTCCGCAGGCCGCAGCAGCGTCTCGCCCGCCTCCTGCACCTGCTCCAAGGTCACGCTCTCGTCCAGGGTGAACCCGGCGGCCATGGTGCGCCGCAGAGAATACATGCACCCTCCGCAGCCCAGGGCCTGTCCGATGTCGTGGCACAGGGTGCGCATATAGGTGCCCTTGGAGCAGCGGACGCGCAGGATATAGTCCGTTTCAGACGCCTGCTCCACGATCTCCAGGGCAAAAATCGTCACCGTCCGGGCCTTGCGCTCCACCTCCTTGCCCTGCCGGGCCAGGTCATAGAGCTTCTGCCCGTTTATTTTGATGGCGGAGAACATGGGCGGGATCTGGCTGATCTCCCCGGTAAACCGGGGCAGCACCGCCTCCAGCTCGCGCCGTCCCACCGTCACCGGGGCCTGGGTCAGGACCTCACCCTCCGTGTCCTGGGTGTTGGTGGTGAGCCCCAGCCGCAGCCCGACGATGTATTCCTTTTCCCCACTCTCGGCAAAGCTGACGGCCCGGGTGGCCTGCCCCACAAACACCGGCAGCACCCCGGTAGCCATGGGATCCAGGGTCCCGGCGTGGCCGATCTTCTTGGTTTTCAGTATCCCCCGCAGCTTGGCGCACACATCCATAGATGTCCAGCCTTGAGGCTTGTCGATGATTACAATGCCGTTTGCCATTTACTCGCCCACCACCATGTCGATGGCCTGCAGCACGGCCTGCTTGGCCTCGCTGAGGGTACCGCTGAGGGTGGCTCCCGCCGCCGCGGCGTGTCCGCCGCCGCCCAGCAGGGCGCATACCTGCGTGGCGTTCACCCGGGGCCCGGTGCGCAGGGAGATCTTCACCTTGCCGTCCGCCAGCTCCCGCAGGGTCACGCCGCAGTCGGTGCCGGCCACCAGGGCCGCCAGGCTGGACAGCTCCTCCACGTCCGCCTCCGTTGCCTTGTAGTCCAGGCACAGGGAGCGGGGGATCTGCATGATGACCACCCGGTCGTTGTCGTAGTATTCCGCCCACTCCGCCATCCAGGCCTCCATGGCCAGGCGGGTGCGGCTCTTGGTGCGAAACAGCGCCTTGTTCACTCCCGCCACGGCAATGCCCGTCTCCATCAGGGCCGCCGCCACCCGGTGGGTGTGAGGCGTGGTGTTGGCGTATACAAAGCAGCCCGTGTCCGTGGAAATGGCCACATACAGCGGCAGGGCGATGTCCGCCGTCACCGGCGTCAAAAGTTCCACGATCTCATAGATGATCTCCCCGCAGGCGGCCATTTCCGGCAGCACGCAGCTTACCTGGGCAAAGCCCTCGTTGGAGGGATGATGGTCGATGGCCAGTTCAATGGACCCGGCATATTTTTGGGCGTTTTCCGGCAGCAGGCCCAGGGCCGCAATGTCCACGGACACCACATGCTCCGGCACAAAGTCCGCCTCTGCCCAGTAAGGTGCGGCGTAGCACTCATAGGTCTCCGTGATGCCGGGGTTTTTAAGCATATAGGCGGTCTTGCCCAGGTCCCGCAGGGCCCGGCACAGGGCGGCGGCGGAGCCGATGGTGTCTCCGTCCGGGCGCACATGGGTCAGCAGCAGCACCCGGTCCATAGTTTGCAGCAGGGCTGCGGTCTCCTGAATGGTCATTTGATGTCCTCCGGCAGCACGATGTTTTCGTTTTCAGGGTTGGCGGGCTTCACATGGTTCAGCATGTCCAGAATGTGGGCCCCGTAGGCGATGGAGTCGTCGGCGATGAAAAACAGCTCCGGGGTGTAGCGCAGGTCCACCTGGCTGCCCAGCTCCCGGCGCAGAAAGCCCGCCGCGGACTTGAGCCCCTTCATCAGGTCCTTTTGGTCCTTGCAGTTCAGGGCGCTGACGTAGACTTTGCACTGGCGCAGGTCGGGGGTGGTGTCCACATGGGTGATGGTGAGCATAGCTTCCGCCACTCGGGGATCCTTCACCGTGCGCAGCAGGGCCGAAAGCTCCTTGCGGATCTCCTCATTGATGCGTCCGATACGATTGGATGCCATAGTACATCCTCCTTTCAAAAGCTGGCGAAAATTCTGCGGAATTTTCTGCCAAAAAGCTCGCAGTCTGCTGCGCGCATAATTTTGCCGCAGCGCGGCAAAATTCCACACTGGCAGCCTGAGAGGTATTTTTCCCCGCGCACATGTCGCGGTGAAAAATGATTTAAATTTTTCGCGTCTGCGGACGCGAACTCTGCGAGGCTTTTCTAAAAAACGGGGCGGGCGAAACGCCCGCCCCTCGGCTTATTAAACAGTGTGTAGGGGGCGGCGTCCTCGACGCCCCGCTTGTCTTAGGCAACTGTGGATAGTCCCACCGCGCCCTTACTGCGGGATCTCCTCCATGGTAAAGGCTTCAATAATGTCGCCTGCCCCATGAAACGGGGTTTCATGGGGACCCCGGATCGGATCCTCTTTGGCAGAAATGAATTCCGCCAAAGCAAGGTTTTGCTTCGCAAAACACTTGTACGCACTTCGAGCGGCGCAGCGCTGCTGCGCGGGAAGGCGACCGGAGCCGTGCCTATCTATAAGCCCTTCCGATTACTGAGGGATCTCCTCCATGGTGAAAGCTTCGATAATATCGCCTTCCTTGATATCATTGAACTTCTCGATGGTCATGCCGCACTCGTAGCCGGCGGCGACCTCCTTCACCTGGTCCTTAAACCGCTGCAGGGAGGCCAGCACGCCCTCGTGGATGACGATGCCGTCCCGCACCAGGCGCACCTGGCAGTCCTTGCGCTGGATCTTGCCGTCCTGGACGTAGCAGCCCGCCACGGTGCCGACGCCGGAGACCTTGTAGGTCTGGCGCACCTCGGCGTGGCCCAGCAGGGCCTCCCGGTACTTGGGGGCCAGCATGCCCTTCATGGCGGATTCGATCTCGTTGATGGCGTCGTAAATGACCCGGTACATCCGCATATCCACGTTGGCCCGGGCGGCGCTTTCGCGCGCGGCCGCGTCGGGGCGCACGTTAAAGCCCACGATGATGGCCTGGGAGGTGGATGCCAGCATCACGTCGGATTCGTTGATGGCGCCCACGCCGCCGTGGATGACCCGCACCCGCACCTCGTCGTTGCTGAGTTTCTCCAGGGATGCCTTCACGGCCTCTACGCTGCCCTGTACGTCGGCCTTGACGATAAGGTTCAGGTTCTTCATTTCGCCCGCCTGGATCTGGCTGAACAGGTCCTCCAGGGACACCTTGCTCACCGGCGCGTTGGCCTTGGCCTTCTCCTCGGCCTTGCGCTGCTCCACCAGCTCCCGGGCCAGCTTCTCGTCGGCCACGGCGTTGAAGGTGGCGCCGGCGGAGGGGGCCTCGCTCAGGCCCGTGATCTCCACGGGCACGGAGGGGCCGGCGGAGGTGATCTTCTGTCCCTTGTCGCTGACCATGGCCCGCACGCGGCCCACGGATGTGCCGGCGATGATGATGTCGCCCTGGTGCAGCGTACCGTTCTGCACCAGCAGAGTGGCCACAGGGCCCCGGCCCTTGTCCAGCCTGGCCTCGATGACCGTACCCTGGGCGGCGCGGTTGGGATTGGCCTTCAGCTCGCCCACCTCGGCGGTGAGGGTGAGCATTTCCAGCAGATTGTCCACGCCCATGCCGGTCTTGGCGGAGATGGGGCACACAATGGTCTCGCCGCCCCACTCCTCGCACACCAGGCCGTACTCGGTGAGCTGCTGCTTGATGCGCTCGGGGTTGGCCTCGGGCTTATCCATCTTGTTGATGGCCACGATAATGGGGATGCCTGCCGCCTTGGCGTGGTTGATGGACTCCACGGTCTGGGGCATGATGCCGTCCTCGGCGGCTACCACCAGGATGGCGATGTCCGTGACCATGGCGCCACGGGCGCGCATGGAGGTAAAGGCCTCGTGGCCCGGGGTATCCAGGAAGGTGATGGGCTTGCCGTTGACCATCACCTGATAGGCGCCGATGTGCTGGGTGATGCCGCCGGCCTCGCCGGACGCCACATGGGCGTTGCGGATATAGTCCAGTAAGCTGGTCTTGCCGTGGTCCACGTGGCCCATGACCACCACCACGGGGGCCCGGGGCACCAGATCCTCGGCCTTGTCCTCGTGGTCGTCAATGAGCTTTTCCTCGATGGTGACCACTACTTCCTTCTCCACCTTGCAGCCCATTTCCTCGGCGATGATGGCGGCGGTGTCGAAGTCGATCATCTGGCTCAGGGAGGCCATAACACCGTTCTTCATCAGGCACTTGACCACCTCGGCGCCGGTCTTTTTCATCCGGCTGGCCAGCTCGCCCACGCTGATCTCATCGGGGATCTGCACGGTGACGGGGGTCTTCTTGATGACCTCCAGCCGCAGGCGGCGCAGACGGTCTGCCTCCTCCTGCTTGCGTTTGTTGCTGACAAAGTTGTTGTCCCGGCGCTGCTTGCTGTTGCGGAACTTCTCCTTGCCCTGGGTCTGCTGCTGGTCCCGGCGGCCGCGGCTGCGGGCGTCGGCCATATCCTGCAGCTTCTCGTCGTACTTGGCCAGGTTGATGTTGGTGGCCTTGCTGGTGTCCACCACCTTGGTCTTGGGCACCCGGCTCACCGGCTGGGCGGGCTGCTGGGCAGGCTTATTCTCCGCCTTCTTCTGCGCCTGGTCTGCCTTGGGGGCAGCGCCCTTGGCGGCCTCCTTCCTGGGCTCCGCCTTCTTCTCGGGGGCGGGCTCGGCCTTCTTCTCCGCGGCGGGCTTCATGCCCTCGGCGAAGATCACCTGGATGCCGGACACCGGGTTGTGCTGGGTCAGGTATTCAAAGATCAGCGACAGCTCGTGATCCTCCAGCACCTGCATGTGATTTTTGGGTGTCTGTGCGTACTCCGTCAGGATCTCCGTGATCTGCTTGGTGGGCACGCCGAAGTCCTTTGCCACCTCATGCACCCTGTATTTGTTCCCGATATTAGCCAAATAAAGCCACCTCCATGAATGTGATACGAATCAGCGTGTCGAAAAAGTATTTCCGCCCCGCTGCCTAAGTTTTTGAAGCCATGAAAGAGCTTCAAAAACAATTGCTTCCAATGGTGAGGGACACCCTTCCCGGTTTCCCTCCTACGCCAGTTCTTACCGTTATCGTGATTTTACCACGTTATCGGCAGTTTGTTCACCTGCGCGTAATGCGTGCGGTAGTTTACGGATTTTTGCGCCCGGAGCCTTTGCCCTTCTTCACGGGCTTGCTGCCCTGAAACCGGGTCCGCGCCTGGGCTTTTTGACGGGATCTTGCTGCCGCCCCCCGCTCCCTGGGGCCGGACCGGAACGGCTTTCTCTTTCCCTCGCTGCGCCGGGCTTCCTTGTCCGGCGGCGCATTTTTATCCGCCGGAGCTTTCTTTTCCGGGGGCTTTGGCGGGCGTTTTTTGCCTGTGCGCAGGTTTTTCTCGTGGGCCAGTTGCTCCTGCCGGCGCTCCCGGGCCCGCTGGGCCTTCACGGTCATGCGCTCTGCGGCACTGCCGAATTTTTCCGGGTCCAGGGCCGCCAGCTTGCCGGCCACGGCGTCTGCAAAGCCGATGTCCGTCACCGCCGCCATGGCGCAGCTGGTGCGGCCCAAGGCTCTGCCCAGCTGCTCCTTTGTAGCCGGGATCACCAGGCACAGGCAGCTTCCGGTGTTTGCAAAGCTCATAGCCCGGCGCACGGAGCTGGCTGCGGCGTCCCCGGCCACCAGAATGATCCTGGCCTTTTTGGCCCGGGCTGCGGAGCCCACCGGCTCCTCGCCGATCTCCACCCGGCCCGCCTTGTGGGCCAGGCCGATCATCGATAAGATCCTCTCCATGTTCAGCCCTCGATCTGCGCCTGCAGCGCCGCATAAATGTCCTCGCCGATGGCCGTCTCAAAGGCCCGCTCCAGGGCCCGGGACTTCCGGGCCTTCTGCAGGCACTGGGCGTCGGGGCAGATGTAGGCCCCCCGGCCGGACTTCTTGCCGGTGGTGTCCACGCAGATCTCCCCCTCCGGGGTCTTCACGATGCGCACCAGCGCTTTTTTATCTTTCATGGTGCGGCACCCCACGCACTGCCGCTGGGGAATTTTCCGCTGCTTCTGCATGGCGTACCCTCCCTTGTATTAGCTGCCGAAAAATCTTTGATTTTTCTGAGACTTCCAATAATATCTGTCATTGCGAAGCCAGTGCGCACACTGGCTGTGGCAATCCGTTTTTAAAATTCTGATCTCGCGTCTGCGGACGCGAACTCTGCGAGGATTCTTATTCCGCCGCCGCTTCCTCGCGGTAAGATGCGGGCTTGATGTCGATCTTGTAGCCGGTGAGCCGGGCGGCCAGGCGGGCGTTCTGCCCCTCCTTGCCAATGGCCAGGCTCAGCTGATCGTCGGGGACGATGGCCCGGCAGGCCTTGCCCTCCTCAGCCAGCTGTACGCTGATGACGTCTGCCGGAGCCAGGGCCGAGGCCACGAACTGGGCCGGGTCCTCGCTGAAGGGAACGATGTCGATCTTCTCGCCCCGCAGCTCCTCCACAATGGCGTTCACCCGCTGGCCCCGGGGGCCCACGCATGCGCCGATGGGATCCACATTTTCGTCGGAGGAGTACACGGCCATCTTGGTGCGGCTGCCGGCCTCCCGGGCGATGGAGCGGATCTCCACCGTGCCGTCAAAGATCTCCGGCACCTCCAGCTCAAACAGACGCTTCACCAGCCCCGGATGGGTCCGGGAGATGAGCATCTGCGGGCCCCGGCTGCCCCGGCGCACATCCATCAGATATACCTTCAGCAGCTGGCCCTCGTAGTATTCCTCGCCGCTGACCTGCTCGCCCAGGGGCAGCACGGCGTCGGTGGCGTCTGCGCCGGAGCCCAGGCGCACGGTAACGCTGCCGCTGCGCTGGTCGATGCGCACAACGGTGCCGGTGAGGATCTCATGCTGCTTGGAGTTGAACTCGTCATAGATCATGCCGTGCTCGGCCTCCCGCAGACCCTGGATGATCACCTGCTTGCCGTTGCCTGCGGCGATGCGGCCGAAGTCCACATTCTTCACCGGGAAGCGCACGGTGTCGCCCACATGGTACTTGGCGGAGATGGCCTTGGCCTCCTCGGCGGAGATCTCCGCGGCGGGATTTTCCACTTCCTCCACCACGGTCTTTTCCACGAACATCTTCAGGTCGTGTTTTTCCTCGTTCACGTCCACCACTACGTTTTCCACGTCCTCGTGATCCCGCTTATAGGCGGTGACCAGGGCCTGCACGATCTTTTCCAACATAAAATCCTGGGGGATGCCGCGTTCTTTCTCCAGCAGTGCCAGAGCGGCAAAGATTTCTTCACATTTCATAGCTGAATCTCCTGTTCTGTATAAGAAAAATCATTTTAAAAAGATTATTGCAAATCTTCCGGGTTAGAATACGATCCGCAGCCGTACCATGGCGATTTCGTTTTTCTCGAACCGCAGCTCCTGCTTGCCCATTTCCAGCACCACCGCGCCGCCGTCGTACTCTTTCAGCACCCCGGGGAATTCCTTTCGCCCGTCGCGGTTCTGATAGGTTTTCAGCAGCACGGGGCTGCCCAGGAATTTCTCAAAGTCCGATGGCCGCTTCAGCTGCCGTTCGGCCCCGGCGGAGGACACCTCGAAGATGTAGCTGCCCTCGATGGGGTCCGCCTCATCCAGCAGGTCGCTGACCTTCCGGCTCACGTTCTCGCAGTCCAGGATGTCCACGCCGCCGTCCTTGTCCAGGTACAGCCGCAGAAACCATTGGCCGGCCTCCCGCACATATTCCGTGTCCCACAGCTCGCAGCCGAACTCCGCGGCCACGGGCGCGGCCAGCTCCGCCACGATTTCCGTCACTTTTTTCATCGAATATCCTCACATTTCCACAATTTTAAGGATCGCAAATTAGCCAACAAAAAGAGCGGACCGGGAAGTCCACTCTGCGAAAATAACCTTACTACCCATACTATATCATATAGCGCCGGGCAATGCAAGCTTTTTTTCACCGCCAAAAGCAAACCCAAAGCGAATGTCCGTAAGTCCCCGCCCGCCGGCAGGAGGATGCGCATCTCACAAGGCGGAAAAAGCGAAGCGGCTTTAGTCGCATCCTGAGACGGACAATAAAGTCTGTCATTGCGAAGCCAGTGCGCACACTGGCTGTGGCAATCCGTTTAAAAATTTTAATTTCACGACTGCGGATGCAAACTCTGCGCGGCTATTTAGACAAACAAAAGCGAAGCGGCCTTAGCCGCTTCGCTTTTCTTCTGATTTATTCGCCGAAATTGCTGTTGATAAGTTCGGCCAGCGCGGCCACGGCTTCCTTTTCGTCGGAGCCGTCTGCAATGAGGGTGATGGTGGTGCCGCCCACGATGCCCAGGCTCAGCACACCCAGCAGGCTCTTGGCGTTTACGCGGCGCTCGTCTTTCTCCACCCAGATACCGCACTTGAACTCATTGGCCTTCTGAATGAAATAGGTGGCGGGTCTGGCGTGCAGCCCGACCTCGTTTTTCACGGTGATTTCCTGTGTATACATATCCTCTTCTCCTTTACGCACAGCAGTTATTCGGAAAAACTTCGTCCTAACCACTTCTAATTATACGGAAAGAGGCGGGGATTGCAATGGCAAAAACCACGAAAAAAGCGGGAAACCCCGGTGAAACGCGGACAAATTTTTACTTTTCCCACAAAAATAAGCCGTTTCGTTTCCCCATAATCACCGAGTTTCGCGGAAAGCAACCCTGCCCGCCCGGTCCTGGGCCGTCACTTCAGCTCTACCACCGTCACCCCGGCCTCGCCCTCGCCGTAGCGGCCCAGTCGAAAGCTCTTGACCACCTTGCTGCGCCGCAGGATCTCGTGTACCGCCTTGCGCAGGGCGCCGGTGCCCTTGCCGTGGATGATGGTCACCGTCTCCAGCTTGGCCATGACGGCGGCGTCCAGGTAGTTCTCCACCACGCTCTCGGCCTCCAGGGTCTCGTAGCCCCGTATGTCCAGCTCCGAGGATGCCCGCCGCTCCAGATGCAGCGTGGGCGCGGACCCCGTCTTGGGTGCCATGGGCTGCTTTTTCTGCTGGGACTGGCCCTCGATGAGCCGTACCTGCCCGGGCTTTGCGGTCATCTTCATCTTGCCCGCCTGCAGCACCAGGCTCCCGTCGCCGTTTACCTGCACCACCGTGGCGGCGGTGCGCACCCCGGGCAGCTCCACCCGGTCTCCGGCCACAATGGGCCGGGAGGGCGCCGCCTCCGGTTCCGGGGCCTCCTCCCGCAGGTGCAGGGCCTCCTGGGCCGCGTTCATGTGCTTCCGGGCGGACACCTTGGCGTCGTTGATGGCCTGGAAATCCGCCTGCTGCTGCATCTTCCTGCGCAGCTCATCCAGTTCGGCGAAGATCTCATCCACCTGCTGCTGGGCCTGGCGCACGATGCGCCTCGCCTCGTTTTCACCCTTGCTCCGGGCGTTTTCCTTGGCCTTTTCCATCTGCTCCCGGAAGGTCCGGGCCTTCCGGGCGTCCTCCTGGCTCTGCTGCCACAGCCGGTCCGCCTCGCCCTGGGCCTTCTCCAGCCGCTGGCGCTTCTCCTCCAGCTGGGTCAGCACGTCCTCAAATCGGATGGACTCGCTGTCCATCTGGGCCTTGGCGGCGGCGATGACCTCCTCGTCCAGCCCCAGCCGCCGGGAGATAGCAAAGGCGTTGGACTTTCCGGGGATGCCGATGAGCAGCCGATAGGTGGGCCGCAGGGTGGCCACGTCGAACTCGCAGCTGGCGTTCTCCACCCCCGCCGTGGTCATGGCAAAGGTCTTCATCTCCGCGTAATGGGTGGTGGCCGCAATGAGGGACCCCTTGCTGCGCCCGTTCTGGATGATTGCAATGGCCAACGCCGCGCCCTCCACCGGGTCGGTGCCCGCGCCCAGCTCGTCAAAGAGCAGCAGGCTGTTCTCGTCCGCCTGATGCAGAATTTCTACGGTGTTGGACATGTGGGCCGAGAAGGTGGACAGGCTCTGCTCAATGCTCTGTTCGTCGCCCACGTCCGCCAGCACCCGGTCAAAGACCCGGAGCCTGCACCCGTCGTCGGCGGGGATCTGCAGCCCGCACTGGGCCATGAGCGTCAGCAGCCCGATGGTTTTCAGCGTCACGGTCTTGCCGCCGGTGTTGGGGCCGGTGATGACCAGAGTGTCGTAGGAATTGCCCAGCTCCAGGGAGATGGGCACCGCCTTGGCCTGGTCCAGCAGCGGGTGCCGGGCCCGCCGCAGCACGATGCCGCCCTTCCGGGCCAGAATGGGCTGGGCGGCGTTCATCCGGTAGCTCAGCTGTCCCCGGGCGAAGATGACGTCCAGATGCACCAGGATGTCGTAGTCGTAGAGAATGTTCATCATCTGCGCTGCGCACTCCCCGGAGAGGATGCGCAGGATCCTGTCGATTTCCTTTTCCTCCCGGGCCTGCAGCTCCTTCAGCTCATTGTTGGCCTGCACCACGCCCATGGGCTCCACAAACAGTGTCGCCCCGGAGGAGGAGATGTCGTGTACCAGTCCCGGGATGCTCCCCTTGCACTCGGCCTTCACCGGCACCACAAACCGCCCGTCCCGCTGGGTGATGAGGGCCTCCTGCAGCACCTTGGCGTAGGAGGGGGAGGAGATGATCCGCTGCAAAATCTGCCGGCCCTTGCTGGAAGCCAGGCGCATCTTGCGCCGGATGTCCTGGAGCTCGGCGCTGGCGGAGTCGGCAATGGTCTCCTCATCCAGAATGGCTCCGTGGATCTTGTCCTCTAAGAATTTGTTGGTGTGCAGGGCGGAGAACAGGTGGTCCAGTACGGTTTTCTCCCCCTGCCGGTCCCGGTCGTATTCCGATACCCGCCGGGAAGCCGTCAGCAGGTCCGCCACGTCCAGCAGCTCCCGGGTGTTCAGCACGCCGCCGTGGTCGGCCCGGTTCAGCGCCCGGGACACATCCTTCACCCCTGCAAAGCTGGGGCTGCCGTAAAGGCCCAGCCGCTCCCGGGCGCTCTGGGTCTCCTCCTGCAGGCGCTTGGCCTCCTCCAGGTCGCACACCGGCATCATAGACCGGCATTTTTCCTTGGCCGCGTCGCTCACCGCCAGAGCGGCCAGCATGGAAAGAACCGCCGGCAGCTCCAACGTCCGTATGGATTTCTCAAATAATGTATTCATGAATATTCCTCTTTTGCCCTGGAAATATGTATTTCCCTATGTCAATTAAAATTGCAAACCGCATACTACCCGCCGCGCTTCTTGTAACCCTCCGTAGGGCGGGCTGCCCTCAGCCCGCCGCCCCAGACTTGCACTGCACCCCTTGCAACGTGTCATTGCGAACCAGTGACCGCCGTCACTGGTGTGGCAATCTGTAATATCCCTGCGCCGCACTGCCGTCCTCTGCGGAACTCTATCGGTAAACCGTCCGTAGGGGCCGATGCCTACATCGGCCCGTCCACCGCACCTTATGCAGCCCGTTCCGTAGGGGCCGGCGGTTGCCCACCGTCGTGCCAGCCGATTCCCGGCCACTATCGTGGCCGCCAATTGGGGCACTTCCTCGAAATCGGCTCGCTTCTCCCGCTACTGGCGGCGCTTCGCCGATTTCCCTGACGCCCCGTTTCACCGCACTATCATGCTATCCGTAGGGGCGGGGTTCTACCCCGCCCGTCCGATGGCGGCAGCACCTCTTGCTGCATCCCCGCAGGCACTTTTTGCCCTCCGTAGGGCGGGCTGCCCTCACCCCGCCGTCCCGGACTTGCACCGCACCCCTTGCAACGTGTCATTGCGAACCAGTGACCGCCGTCACTGGTGTGGCAATCCGTTTTCCCTTTATGGTGCGGCTACGCATTTAAATCACATAAGTATCGCCTTATAATACCCCAGCGTCCGGAAGCTCCGCTCCAGCTGTGCCGCCGCAAATCCCTCCGCCGCCCGGTCCAGCAGCTTCAGGTCCTCCGGGTTTAAGGCGAAGTTATACAGCTTCCTGTCCGACCCGTGGAGGATGTGCTCCAGCGCCGTCATGCACGCCGCCGACAGGGGAAGGTTCTCTCCCCCCGGCCCGCCGCACTTGCGGCAGTGTACCACGCCCTGCACCACGTCCAGCACCGGCTCCCGGGCCCGGTCCGCGCCGCACACGGCGCACCCGTCGATCATGGGCTCAAAGCCCGCCAGGGCCAGCAGCCGGAAGGTAAACGCCGGCTTCACCAGCGCCGGGTCCTTGCCTAGGCTTGCCAGGGCGTACAGCCCGTTGAGCAGCAGCCGCAGCAGCTCCGGCACGGGGTTTTCCTCCCCGGCCACGAATTCCGTCAGCTCCGCCAGATAGGCCGCCAGGGAAAGGCGCACCAGGTCCTTTTGCAGTCCCGCAAACAGCTCCACCGGGTCCGCCGCGTCCATATAGTACCAGTTCCCCCGCCTGTAAAGGGTCATCTCCGACCAGGCAAACAGCTGGCAGGCCGCAGCCAGACGGCTGTTTTTCCGCCGGGCGCCCCGGGCGATGACAGGGATCTTCCCCATTTCCGCCGTGAGCACGGTGAGGATCTTGTCCGTCTCCTTTGTCTCCGTTTCCCGCAGGATCAGTCCGTGGGCGACGGTTTTCCCTTGTTCTCCCGGCATTTCTCATCCTCCTGGGCCCGGTAAAGCATGTAAACCTCCGGCGCCCCCGTCTCCAAAAATAAGCTCCAATAATCCTCCACAGCCGCCGCCTCCTTTTTGAGGTTAGCTTGCCATGGCCGGTGTTTTTTACCCGTGGAAAGAAATGGTCATTCAGCGCTGCCAAAAAGCAGCCCTGTCATTGCGAGGCCAGGTGCGCAGGGGGCGGCCTCCCGGACGATCCGTTCCGGGCCTGCATAAGTCCTCTTGCCATCTGTAGGGGCGGACGTCTCTGTCCGCCCGCTGCCAGCTTAGTTCTCGTTATACCCCTGGCTGCGAATGAAATTCACATTATCTCTCCAGTTTTCCTTCACCTTCACCCAGGTCTCCATGTACACCTTCGTGCCCATGAACTTCTCAATATCCCGCCGGGCCAGGGAGCTGATGCGCTTGATCATCTCCCCGTTCTTGCCGATGATGATGCCCTTGTGGCTGGCCTTTTCGCAGTAGATGGTCACGTCC
>CAMBKF010000036.1 GCA_945868085.1 uncultured Oscillibacter sp. | reverse complement strand
GTTCTTCATCTTGGTGCGGACGAAGGCAGCGCCCTTGCCGGGCTTCACATGCTGGAATTCCACCACCTGCATGATCTTGCCGTCCATCTCGAAAGTCTTACCGTTTCTGAAATCGCCTGCGGTAATAGTTGCCATAGTATGTTTCCTCCTATGTATGAGGAAATTTCTCTCTCATTTCCTCGAAATTATAATATGCGCCAAATAGGCCGTATATATTCTATATGAAAACCCGGCATTTGGCAAGTGTTTTGTTGCATTTTTTCCGGTCTTTTCCCGAAAATGTATGCTCACAGGCACAGAAGCTCTTTTCCGGCCGCCGTCAGATCCCGGCAGCCGCCCTCCTCCAGCACCAGCACATCCTCGATGCGCACGCCGAAGCGGCCGGGCAGATAGATCCCCGGCTCGGCGGAGATAACGCTGCCCACAGGCAGAGGCTTTTCGTTTCCCGGAGTGGCGTTGGGGCTTTCGTGGATCTCCGCTCCCACGCCGTGGCCGAAGGCATGGCCGAAATATTCGCCGTATCCCGCCTGGCGGATGACCTCCCGGGCGGCGCCGTCGATCTCCGCGCCGGTGGCCCCGGCCCGGGCGGCGGCGATGCCCGCCAGCTGGGCCGCCAGCACAACGCCGTATACCCGCTCCATCTCCTCCGTGGGCCGGCCCACGCACACGGTGCGGGTCATGTCCGAGCAGTAGCCCTTATACACGCAGCCAAAGTCCATGGTCACGAACTCCCCGGGCTGTATCTTCCGCTCCGTGGGCACCGCATGGGGCATGGACCCGTTGGGTCCGCTGGCCACGATGGGGTCAAAGGACATCTTCTCCGCCCCGAAATGCAGCATCAGATACTGCAGCCTTGCCGCGATCTCCTTTTCCGTGACGCCGGGGCGGATCTCCGTGAGGATCTGCCCCAGGGCCTTTTCCGCGATGCGCTGGGCCTGCTCCAGCCGCTCCAGCTCCTCCGGATCCTTCTGCGCCCGCAGCTCCCGCAGGAAGGCCGAGGCCGGCACCAGCTCCGCCTGCAGCTTTTCGCTGTAAAGCCGGTGCTCCGCCACGGTCATAGACTCGTCCTCAAAGCCTATGCGCCGGGCCCCGGTGAGGGCCAGCGCCTCCCCCAGCCAGGCGATATAGCCTTTTTTCCGGTCCGCCAGGCCGATGGCGGCATTCTCCACGGTGTTTTCCGCCGCCTCGATATAGCGGCTGTCGGTGAAATAGAAATTTCCCTTTGTAGTCACCAGGGCCACGCCGTCGGTGCCGGTGGTGGCAAAGCCGCTGGCGTAAAAGCGGTTATACTCCCCGGTAAGCAGCACGCCGTCCAGGCCCGCCGCCGGCAGAGCCGCCGCGATCTTGTCAAAATGATTCATGCTTTCGCTTCCTTTCTGCTCCGGCACAGGGCCTTAAAGGGCCGCTGCAGGCCGTGGAGCACATGGTTCCACGCCCCCCTGGGCCCGCCCATCGGCTCCACCATCACGGCCCACACGCCGCTGCGGTTGGCCCCCAGCACATCGGTGAGGAGCTTGTCCCCCAGCATGGCCGTCTGAGCCGGTGTGACCCCGGCCTTTTCCATAGCCTGCCGGTACCCCCGGGGCGAGGGCTTGCCCGCATGGCCCACATAGTCGATGCCCAGGTCCCGGCAAAACCGCTCCACCCGTGCGGGGCTGCGGTTGTTAGAGAGGATCATCATCCGGACGCCCGCCTGCTTCATGGACGCCAGCCAGGCCCGGAGCCGGTCATCCGGCCGGGACACATACCTAGGCGCCAGGGTATAGTCCAGGTCGCACAGCAGCAGGCGGATCCCCCGTTCTGCCAGCATCTGCGGTGTCAGGTCCCCATAGCCCGGCAGCAGCAGATCCGGGATCAGAGAAAAGGACATAACCCATCGGCTCCTCTCATACAATAAATTGCTATTTATTTTACCATTTCCAATGGGGTAATGCAAGGGGGAGCGTGTTTATGGAACTGTATTTGGCTGCCGACAGTGGGCGGCTGCAGCAGGCCATGGCCTGCACCACACAGCTGGCCCATATGAGCTACCGTATCGGCCCGGGCGGAACGCTCCTGGCCTCCCCCCTGCCAGACACGCTCCGGGGCGGCCTGTTGATGCTCTCCGATGAAGGCGGGACCTATCCGGACGCGCCGGAGGGTCTGTGCCGCCAGCTGGTGCAGGAGTGTCTGCATCGGCGGTATGCCGGGGTGATTTTGGATGCCGCGCCGCCGGAGAGCTTCTGCCGGACGCTGGATGAGCTGCTGGCCCGGCAGGAGCGGCGGCTGTATCTGCCCGAGGCCGCGGCGGGCTTTGCGCCCCACGGCATGGCGGTCCTCTGCACCGCCCTCACCTCCGGCAGCCTGGAGGACCGGCTGGCCGCAGCCGCTGAAAAATGGGGCCCGGAGCGCCTGGCCCTGGACCTGCAGCGGATGATGATCGACTACCCCCTCTCCGCCGGGGGAGAGGCCGCCGCCCTGACACCGCCCCAGCTGCACGCCCTGGCCGAGGGCCGGGCCACCTACTTCAGCCGTCCTCTCTGCGCCCGGTACTTCACCTACCGCACAGACAGCGGCTCCCGGTTCGTCCTCTTTGACGACGTGCAGACCCTCCGCACGAAGATGGACGCGGCGGAAAAACTTGGAATCCGCCAGGGCTTTTTCATGCTGCCGGAGGTAGAGGACCTGGCCCAGAGCCTGTTTGGCGCGTAAGAACGCAAAAAGCCGCACCGGCAGAAGCCGGTGCGGCCGGAAATATTTATTCGCTTACGAGCTTTTTGAAAATAGTGTCCTTATCGAACGTGCCGTCCACAAAGCCGGGGATCTCCTTAATGGAGCGCAGAATTCCCACGCTGAAGCCCGCCAGGGTCCGGCGCAGCTCCTCCTCGTCCAGGGTTACCCCCGTAACGGCCAGGGCGGCCACGCTGTGGGCCACCAGCCACATATCCCGGAAGTATCGCCGGGCCTCCGGTTCCGTGATGCGGTAAATTTCCATCAGCCGGGGATACACAATGGCCCCCACCCGATCCACCAGCTCCATAGTCCCGGCGTTGGGCGCCAGCAGCAGCATCCGGTACAGGATCGGCTCCTCCCGGGCAAAGGCGATGTAGTACATTCCAAAACCCAGAAACGGGATTCCCTCCCCCAGGCCCCTTTGGATATACTCTACGAACTGCTTTTCCGCTGCGGCAAATACCTCCGCCCGGAGGGCATCCATGGTGCCGAAGCAGGTGAACACCGGCTGGGTGGACGTGCCCAGCTCCTCCGCCAGAGCCTTGGCGGTGAGGGCGTCCTCCCCCTTTCGGCGCACCACATGCAGGGCCGCCGCCACCATTTCCTCTCGGGTAAATTTGTTCTTCGGTGCCATGGAAAACTGTCTCCTCCCGGGCAAATACAATATAGATTTGCCAATATATATTTTGCATTATTATATAACTTTTCCCATGCATGTCAAGAGCGGCCCCCATAAAAAAGCATGGCCCCGCAGATGCAGGGCCATGCTTTTTAAACGTTTTTGCCGGGAACAGGATCAATAATATCTCTTGTTTCTGTTCTTACGGGCAGCCTCGGACTTCTTGCGGCGCTTGACGCTGGGGCTCTCATAGCACTCACGCTTACGCACCTCTGCCAGGACGCCGGCCTTCGCGCAGCTTCTCTTGAAACGCTTCAGGGCACTGTCCAGGCTCTCGCCTTCCTTGACATGTACTTCGGACATCTATTTTCCCTCCCTCCGATGCACCCGGCTTCATCCAGGGCGCTCTTTAAGAGTCATTAACATGACTAACGGCTGTATTATACCCATAATAAACAGGCTTGTCAAGTTTTTTCTGCACAAAAGGCGAAATTATGCGAAAAGTGAACTAAAACGATAAAAAGGGACGGCCGGAGCCGTCCCTTTTGGGGTTTCAGGATCACTTCGCGGGCTTGACGATGAGGTTCACCAGCTTGTTTTTCACCAGAATGGTCTTCACAACGCTCATGCCCTCGGTAGCCTTTTTCACCTTGTCCAGGGCCATGGCGGCGGCGACCACGGTCTCCTCGCCGGAATCGGTGGGGACCACCACGGTGCCCTTGAGCTTGCCATTGATCTGCACGGCCATCTCGGCAGTGGCGTCGATGGTCTTGCTCTCGTCGTACTCCGGCCAGGGCATCTGCATGCACATCTTGCCGTACTTGGCAGCGTAGCCCATGAGCTCCCACATCTCCTCCACCATGTGGGGGGCGAAGGGGCTCAGCAGCTTCAGCAGCACCTCCAGGTCGCCCTTGGACAGGCCCTTGGCGTAGAAGTCGTTGACCATAGCCATAAGGGCGGCAATGGCGGTGTTCATCTTCAGATTGTCGATGTCGTAGGACACCTTCTTGATGGTCTTGTTGACAACGGCCATGTTCTGCTGGGAGATCTCCGCCTCGTCCGTGACCTTATCCATCAGGTTCCAGCAGCGGTCCAGGAAGCGCTTGCTGCCCTTGACGGCCTCGTCAGACCAGGAAGCGGTCTTTTCAAAGTCGCCGATAAACATGATATAAAGGCGCATGGTGTCGGCACCGTAGGCCTTGATGACATCGTCGGGATTGACCACGTTGCCCAGAGACTTGGACATCTTCACCGCGGGGCGCTCCGCCTGGGCGCCGTATTTCTCCCGCAGGGCCTGCTTTTCCTCCTCGGTCTTGGCATTGCCCACATAGTGGGGGTTCTTGCCCAGGATCATGCCGTGGCTGGTGCGCTTGGCATAGGGCTCCTTGGTGTGGACCACGCCGATGTCATAGAGGAACTTGTGCCAGAAGCGGGAGTAGAGCAGATGCAGCGTGGTGTGCTCCATACCGCCGTTGTACCAGTCCACGGGGCCCCAGTACTCCTCGGCCTCCTTGCTCACCAGCTCATTATCGTTGTGGGGATCCATATAGCGCAGGAAGTACCAGCTGGAGCCGGCCCACTGGGGCATGGTGTCGGTCTCGCGCTTGGCGGGGCCGCCGCAGCAGGGGCAGGTGGTGTTGACCCAGTCGGTCATCTTGCTCAGGGGGCTTTCGCCGTCGTCGGTGGGCTCATAGCTCTCCACCTGAGGCAGCACCAGGGGCAGCTCACTCTCGGGGATGGGCACCCAGCCGCACTTTTCGCAGTTGACCAGGGGGATGGGCTCGCCCCAGTAGCGCTGGCGGGAGAACACCCAGTCACGCAGCTTGAAGTTCACCTTTTCCTTGCCCCAGCCCTGCTCCAAGGCGTACTTCTTCATGGCGGGGATGGCCTCCTTCACGGTCATGCCGTTGAGGAAGCCGGAGTTGACCATGATGGCCTTGTCGTCCTTGGCAACGAAGGCCTCCTTGGTCACGTCGCCGCCCTTGACCACCTCCACGATGGGCAGGCCGAACTTCTTGGCGAAGTCCCAGTCGCGCTGGTCGTGGCCGGGCACGCCCATGACGATGCCGGTGCCGTAGCCCATGAGGACGTAGTCGGACACGAACATGGGCAGCACGCCGCCGGTGACGGGATTGATGACCTCCACGCCCTCCAGGCGGACGCCGGTCTTGTCCTTGTTCAGCTCGCCCCGCTCAAAGTCGGACTTGCGGGCGGCGGCGGCCTGATACTCCTCCACATCGGCCCAGTTGGCGATGCGGTCCTTCCACTTCTTCAGCAGGGGATGCTCCGGGGAAATGACCATATAGGTGGTGCCGAACAGGGTGTCGGCCCGGGTGGTGTAAACGGTGACGTCATCGCCCATGTTGGTCTTGAAGGTGACCTCCGTACCGGTGGAGCGGCCGATCCAGTTTCTCTGCTGGGTCTTCACCCGCTCGATGAAATCCACACCGTCCAGGTCGTCGATGAGGCGGTCGGCGTACTTGGTGATGCGGAGCATCCACTGGCTCTTTTCCTTGCGGATAACGGGGCTGCCGCAGCGCTCGCAGACGCCCTCCACCACTTCCTCATTGGCCAGCACGCACTTGCAGCTGGTGCACCAGTTCACGGGCATGGTGGTCTTGTAGGCCAGATCGTGCTTGAACAGCTGGAGGAAGATCCACTGGGTCCACTTATAGTACTTGGGGTCGGTGGTGTCCACGCAGCGGTCCCAGTCGAAGCCGTAGCCCAGCATCTTCAGCTGCCGGGTAAAGTTCTTGATATTCTCCTGGGTGACCACAGCCGGATGCACATGGTTCTTGATGGCAAAGTTCTCCGTGGGCAGGCCGAAGGCATCAAAGCCGATGGGGAACAGGACGTTGTAGCCCTCCATGCGCTTTTTGCGGGTGACTACGTCGATGGCGGTAAAGGGCCGGGGATGGCCTACATGCAGGCCCGCCGCAGAGGGGTAGGGGAACTCGATGAGGCCGTAGAATTTTTTCCGGGTCTTGTCGCCGGTAATGGCGGCATAGGGCTTGGTCTTTTCCCAATTGTCCTGCCATTTTTTCTCAATGGCCGCAAAATCGTACTGCATACTGTTTCTCCTTTGTTATCTGAATGTTTTTTAATCATAATAAAACGCCCCGGACCGCCACGCGGTCAGGGGCGCACAAAACGCTATACCACCCTGATTCGGCTGCGGATCGCTCCGCCGCCCTCAGCAGCTCCTCCTGCAAGGAGCATCCTCTGTAACGGGAGGGCCCGTCCTGCCCTACCTCCCCCAGGGGACTCAGGCAGGCAACTCCGGGGCCAGTACGGCAAGGCTCCCCCGTCGGCTCGCACCGGCCGCCGACTCTCTTCGGGCGGGATCTCATTGCCTTCTCCCCATCGCTGTCTTTTGCGGGATGTTGCAAAACTTATGGACATTTTAGGATCATTTTTGTGATTTGTCAAGAGTTTGTTTTGGGAGTGCAAGTTGTGGGGAGGGGAGGTGCGGTGGGGCGGGACGATGTGGGCATCGTCCCCTTCGGGCGCTTTAATATGGGTGCGGGGTGATTTTTCGGGATCCATCACGGCGGCTTATCCCTGGGATAAGGCCGGGTGGCGGCGGTTGTGTAAAGAGCCCATAAAACCGCAGGGAACGAAAGAAAATTCAGCACCTTTTTCTCTTGCTTTTTCCGGCATTTTTCGGCACAATAAGGGACAATATATATTTAATAGGAGGATGGATAGGATGAAGCTGCTGCAGGATCGGATCCGCCGGGAAGGCCGCGTGCTCCCCGGCAATATTGTGAAGGTGGACGGATTTTTGAATCACCGGGTGGACACGGAGCTTTTGAGCCAGATCGCCGATGAATTCGCCAAGATCTTTGATACCAAGGACATTACCGTGGTGCTGACGGCGGAGGCCAGCGGCATCGCTCTGGCCACCATCTGCGCCCAGAAGTACGGCGTGCCCATGATCTTTGCCAAGAAGGCCAAGAGCGACAACATCGAGGGTGGCCTGTATCAGAGCGAGATCTTCTCCTATACCTATAAGAAAAAAGTGACCCTGCTGGTGGCCCAGGACTGGCTCAAGCCTGAGGACAAGGTGCTCATCATCGACGACTTTATGGCCAAGGGCTACGCCGTACACGGCCTCATTGACATCGTGGAAAAGGCCGGCGCCCAGCTCATGGGCATCGGCATCGCCGTGGAAAAGGGCTTCCAGCACGGCGGCGACGACCTGCGGGAAAAGGGCTACAACATCCATTCCCTGGCTATCATCGATAAGGCCGAGCCCGGCTGCATCGAGTTCAGGGAGGACGCGGAATGAAAAAGGTTCTGATCCTGGATTTCGGCGGGCAGTATAACCTGCTGGTGGCCCGCCGGGTGCGCGAGTGCGGCGTTTACTGTGAGTTGAAGTCCTTCCGCATCTCCATGGACGAGGTGCGCTCGTTCCAGCCCGATGCCCTGATCTTCACCGGCGGCCCGGCCACGGTGTTTGAAGAAGGCGCGCCTACGGTGGACCCGGCCCTGTTCTCCCTGGGCATCCCGGTGCTGGGCATCTGCTACGGCATGCAGCTGATGATGCACCTTTTGGGCGGCCGGTGCCGCAAGGCCATCACCCGGGAATACGGCAAGACCGAGCTGACCGCAGACACCTCCTCCCCCCTCTTTGCCGGGGTGCCGGAAAAGGCCATTTACTGGATGAGCCACGGGGTGGAGGTGGAATCCGCCGCCCCCGGCTTTGTCTCCATTGCCCAGAGCGTCGGCTGCCGCCATGCGGCGGTGGAGTACCCGGAAAAGAAGCTCTACGGTGTGCAGTTCCACCCGGAGGTGGTACACACGGAGTACGGCACGCAGATCTTGGAGAATTTCCTCTACGGCATCTGCGGCTTTACCAAGGAGTGGACCATGGCCTCCTATGTGGACACCGCCCTCCAGGAGTGCCGGGAGAAGATCGGCAATAAGCGGGTGCTGCTGGCCCTCTCCGGCGGCGTGGACAGCGCCGTGGCCGCCGCCCTGCTGCAAAGGGCCGTAGGTGACCGGCTCACCTGCATCTTCGTGGACCACGGTCTGCTGCGGCTGAACGAAGGCGATGAGGTCGAGCGGGTCATGAAGGGCGAGTTCCATGTGGACGTGCGCCGGGTCAACGCCCAGGACCTGTTCCTTTCTAAGCTGGCCGGGGTCACGGAGCCCGAGCGCAAGCGCAAGATCATCGGCGAGGAGTTCATCCGGGTCTTTGAGGCGGAGGCCAAAAAGATCGGCAAGGTAGATTTCCTGGCCCAGGGCACCATCTATCCCGATGTGGTGGAGAGCGGACTGGGCGGCGAGAGCATCGTGGTCAAGAGCCACCACAACGTGGGCGGCTTGCCGGACTGCGTGGACTTTGAGGAGATCATCGAGCCCCTGCGCCGGCTCTTTAAGGACGAGGTGCGCCAGCTGGGCATCGCCCTGGGTCTGCCGGAGAGCCTGGTGTGGCGCCAGCCCTTCCCCGGCCCGGGCCTGGCTATCCGCATCATCGGGGAGATCACCGAAGAGAAGCTGGACATTCTCCGCAAGGCCGACGCCATTTTCCGGGAGGAGATGGCCCTGGCGGGGCTGGACCGCACCGCCAACCAGTATTTTGCCGCCCTGACCAATATGCGCTCCGTGGGCATTATGGGCGACGAGCGGACCTACGACTACGCCATTGCCCTGCGCTCGGTGCAGACCCAGGACTTCATGACCGCCACCTGGTCCCGCCTGCCCTGGGAGCTGCTGGACAAGGTCAGCGGCCGCATCGTGGGCGAGGTGCCCCACATCAACCGCGTGCTGTACGACGTGACCTCCAAGCCCCCGGCGACGGTGGAATTCGAATAACCGTTTTCCATGGGAGGCGCCCTGAAAGCGCCTCCCATGGATCCCCCAAAATTTTTCGGATAAATCGTAAAATCAGGGCTTGCATTCCCCTTTGGGGCATGCTATAATAGCCGCATCATTTGAATATGACCCTGTGAACCGTTAAGGATCGTCACGAAACTGAACGGGGAGGGGACTCTGGAGAATCCCATTGAGTTGGGTGCCGAAGGTGTAAGGCTGTTGTGGGCCGAATCTCTCAGGCAAAAGGACAGAGACGGAATCGCATTTCTGCGTTTCCTTCTGCATTCTTCGGAGTCGCTGCAAAAGCGGCTCTTTTATTTTACCCATTATAAGGAGAGAAAAGAAAATGATCGAAGAAGTATTGTATCCCATTGTGTGTAAGGTCAATGAGTACCTTTCCAACTATATGCTGGTGGCCCTGCTCATCGGCGTGGGTCTGTGGTACACCATCAAGACCCGCTTTGTGCAGGTGCGCTGCTTCGGCGAGGGTATGCGCAAGGTATTTGGCAATCTGAAGCTCCACGGCGGCTCTCAGAAAAGCGGTATGACCTCCTTCCAGGCTCTGGCCACCGCCATCGCCGCCCAGGTGGGTACCGGCAATATCGTGGGTGCCTCCGGCGCTATCCTCACCGGTGGTCCCGGCGCCATCTTCTGGATGTGGATCATCGCCTTCTTCGGCATGGCCACCATCTATGCCGAGGCGACCCTGGCACAGAAGACCCGCCGCGTAGATGCCGACGGCACCGTCCACGGCGGCCCCGTGTACTACATCACCACCGCTTTCAAGGGCGGATTCGGTAAGTTCCTGGCCGGTTTCTTTGCCGTGGCCATCATCCTGGCCCTGGGCTTCATGGGCTGCATGGTGCAGTCCAACTCCATCGGCTCCACCTTCCAGACGGCGTTCGGCATTCCCTCCTGGGTCATGGGCATCGTGCTGGTCATCATCTGCGGCGTGATTTTCCTGGGCGGCGTACAGCGCCTGGCCGCTGTGACCGAGAAGATCGTGCCCATCATGGCCGCTGTCTTCCTGCTGGGCGGCCTGGCGATCCTGATCATCGACATCAAGCACGTTCCCGCCACCTTCGGCCTGATCTTCAAGTACGCCTTCCACCCCGAGGCCATCATCGGCGGCGGTATCGGCTACGCTCTGAAAACCGCCATCAGCCAGGGCGCCAAGCGCGGCCTGTTCTCCAATGAGGCCGGTATGGGCTCCACCCCCCACGCCCACGCCCAGGCCAATGTGGCCCACCCCCACGACCAGGGTGTGGTGGCCATGATCGGCGTGTTCATCGACACCTTCGTTGTTCTGACCCTGAACGCTCTGGTCATCATCTGCGCTATGTATACCAAGGGCGGCGTCCTGGCCTCCGGCCAGGTCCCCGATGGCATCAATAAGGCCAACCTGGCTCAAACCGCCTTCGGCACGGTCTTTGGTGAGAAATTCGGTGCTATCTTTGTTGCCATCTGCCTGTTCTTCTTTGCCTTCTCCACGGTGCTCAGCTGGAACCTGTTCGGCAAGATCAATGCCAACTATCTCTTTGGCCGCAAGAATCCCAAGCTGTGCAATACCATTTATACCGTCATTGCCCTGGTGTTCATCTTCCTGGGCACCCTCACCAGCAATGACTTCGTGTGGGAGCTGACGGATATGTTCAATAACCTGATGGTCCTGCCCAACGTACTGGCCCTGTTCGCTCTGTCCGGCATGGTGGTCACCATGCTGAAGGAAGGCCGGGAAAACAAGCTGAAGGTCTGATCCCTGACAATATGAAAAAAATCATCCGGCTCACGCCGGATGATTTTTGCTGCTGTCGAAAAATCCCTTGGATTTTTCCGACAAAGGGCTTGCAGTCTGCTGCGCGCATAATTTTGCCGCGCAGCGGCAAAATTCCACACTGGCAGCCTGAGAGGTATTTTTCCCCACGCACATGTCGCGGTGAAAAATGATCTCAATTTTTCACGTCTGCGGACGCGAACTCTGCGAGGCTTTTTGGCAAACTGTTAAAAAAATCATCCGGCTCACGCCGGATGATTTTTTGTTTTCAGTTTTTCAGGCTCTGCAGCGGCGCGGGGATCCGTCCGCCCCGGGCGATAAACGCCGCGGAGGAGGCCTCATGCACCGGCATCACCGGGGCCGAGCCCAGCAGGCCGCCCATTTCGACCATGTCCCCTACTCGCTTGCCCTCCACGGGGATGATGCGCACGGCGGTAGTCTTGCTGTTGACCATGCCCACCGCCGCCTCGTCGGCGATGATGGCGGAGATGGTCTCAGCGCTGGTCTCCCCGGGCACGGCGATCATGTCCAGGCCCACGGAGCACACGCAGGTCATGGCCTCCAGCTTGTCCAGGGTCAGTGTGCCGCTGAGGGCCGCGGCGATCATTCCCTCATCCTCGGACACGGGGATGAACGCACCGGAGAGGCCGCCCACATGGGACGAGGCCATAACGCCGCCCTTTTTCACCGCATCGTTCAGCAGGGCCAGAGCCGCCGTGGTGCCGTGGGTGCCGCAGGTCTCCAGCCCCATCTCCTCCAGGATCCGGGCCACGCTGTCCCCCACCGCCGGGGTAGGTGCCAGGGACAGGTCCACGATGCCGAAAGGCGTGTTCAGCCGGCGGGATGCCTCGGCGGCCACCATCTGGCCCATGCGGGTGATCTGGAAGGCGGTCTTTTTCACCGTCTCCGCCACCACGTCAAAGGGCGCGCCCTTTACGCTCTGGAGCGCGTGGTACACAACGCCCGGACCGCTGACGCCCACGTTGATGACGCTGTCCGCCTCGCCTACGCCGTGGAAGGCGCCGGCCATGAAGGGGTTATCCTCCACGGCGTTGCAGAACACCACCAGCTTGGCGCAGCCCAGGCCCTCCTGCTCTCGGGTCAGGTGAGCCGTCTCTTTGATGATGCGGCCCATCCGGGCCACGGCATCCATGTTGATGCCCGCCTTGGTAGAGCCCACGTTCACGCTGGAGCAGACGAAGTCCGTCTCGGCCAGGGCCTGGGGGATAGCCCGCAGCAGCAGCTCGTCACCCCGGGCCAGACCCTTTTGCACCAGGGCGGAAAAACCGCCGATGAAGTTCACGCCGCAGGTTTTGGCCGCCCGGTCCATGGTCAGAGCAAAGGGCACCAAGTCCTCGGTGTCGCAGCTGCCTGCCACCAGGGCCATGGGCGTTACGGAGATGCGCTTATTGACGATGGGAATGCCGAACTCGCTCTCGATATTTTCGCCGGTTTTCACCAGGTTTTCGGCGTATTTTGTAATTTTATCGTAGATTTTATCGCAGCAGCGCTTGGGGTCCTCGCTGACGCAGTCCAGCAGGGAGATGCCCATGGTAATGGTGCGGATGTCCAGGTGCTGCTTGTCGATCATGTTGATGGTGTCAAAAATATTGTTCAGACTCAGCATATTGCCACCTCATTACAGCTTGTGCATGGCGTCGAAAATATCCTCCCGCTGGATGCGGATGGACAGTGCCCTGCTCTCGCCATAGTCCTTCATGCTGCGGCTCAGCTGGTCAAAGGCGGCATCGCACAGGGACAGATCCACCACCATCATCATGGTGAAATACCCCTGCATGACCGTCTGGCTGATGTCCAGGACGTTGATGTTATGCTCCGCCAGGCGGTTGCACACCCCTGCGATGATGCCCACCTGGTCTTTTCCTACTACCGTTACGATTGCTTTCATTTTGTGTCACTCCATTTCATCCAAAGTCAGGGCAAAGCTGCCCAGGAAATTCTCGCAGAAATACCGCAGCTCCGGCAGGTCCATTTTGTCCAGGGCCGCCCGGGTCTGCTCCGCCGCCGCCCGAAACTCGCCGTTGCCGGCCTTCAGCTCCTCCAGGCACTTGATGTGGGCGGAGAGCTTATCCGCCGCCTTTACCAGCTCCTGCACCTGCCCGTCGGAGGGACGCAGGACCTCCTCATAGTCTACCCGCAGCTCCCGGGGCAGCATGTCCAGGAGCCTGTCCTCCGCCACTCGCTCCACCTGCTTGTAGGAGTCCCGGATCTGGGGATTGTAGTATTTGATGGGCGTCGGCAGGTCGCCGGTGAGGATCTCCGGTGCGTCGTGATACAGGGCCGCCACGGCCACCGCCCCTTCGTCCACGCACCCGCCGAAGCAGCGGTTGCGGATGACGGCCAGGGCGTGGGCCAGCACCGCCACCTGGTGGCTGTGCTCCTGGATATTCTCGGTGTAGCTGTTGCGCATAAGGGCCCAGCGGTTGATAAACCGCATGCGGTTGATGTAGGCAAAAAAGTGGCTCACGGCTCGATCTCTCCCTTCAATAGAGTTCCCTCCACGCCGGTGATACGCACCGGACGCAGGCAGTTGTGCAGGTTTTCCCCGGGGGCCTCCACCTCCATATAGTTGGGGGCGTGGCCGGCGTAAAAGCCCGGCGCACCCGGCTGCTCAAAGAGCACCGGGAAAGTCTTGCCCACGCAGCTTTGCAGGTATTCTTCGTGAAGAGCAGCGGCGACTTCCCCGGCCCGGGCGGCCCGCTCCTCCTTGATGGATTTGGGCACCTGCTCCATGGCGGCGGCCCGGGTACCGGGCCGGATGGAGTAGGGGAACACATGGATCTGGGCAAAGCCGCAGCGCCGGATAAAGTCCAGGGTCTTTCCAAACTCCTCCTCCGTCTCCCCGGGGAAGCCCACGATCAGGTCCGTGGTGATGGCCACGCCGGGGAAAAACTGCCGCAGCAGCGCCACGGACCGATCATACCGTTCCGTGTCATACCGGCGGTTCATACGGCGCAGGGTCTCGTCGCACCCGGACTGGAGGGACAGGTGGAAATGGGGGCAGAGGTTTGAAAGTGCCGATGCCCGGCGGCAGAAGTCCTCGGTAATGGTCCGGGGCTCCAGACTGCCCAGGCGGACGCGCATCTCCCCCGCGGCGGCGGACACCGCCTCCAGCAGGTCGATGAGGCTCTCCTCCCCGGCCAGGTCCTGGCCCCAGGAGGAAATTTCGATGCCCGTGAGCACCACCTCCCGGTAGCCCTCCTCCGCCAGCTGGCAGGTCTGGCGCGCCGCCTCCTCCAGCGGCAGGGAGCGCACCGGCCCCCGGGCAAAGGGGATGATGCAGTAGGTGCAGAAATTGCGGCAGCCGTCCTCCACCTTCAGCATGGCGCGGGTGCGGCTTTGCTGCCCGCCGGCGGGCAGGATCTCAAATTCGTGCCGGTGCAGCGCGTCGTCCACCAGCACCCGGGTCTGCTTTTCCTCCGCCGCCGTGAGCAGCTGCTGCAAAAACTCCATGCGCTGGCCGGTGCCGCCGATGAGGTCAATGCCCAGGGCCGCCGCCTCGTCGGTATGGGTCTGCACATAGCAGCCGCAGGCCGCCACAACGGCGTCCGGATTCATCTTTTTGGCCCGGCGGATCATCTGCCGGGACTTTTTATCGCTGACGGCGGTGACGGAGCAGGTGTTGATGATATAGGCATCCGCCGGCTGCTCAAAATCCACCAGCTCATGGCCCCGGGCCGTCAGCTCCTGCTCCATGGCCTGGGTCTCGTATTGGTTGACCTTGCAGCCAAGGGTATAGATGGCGATTCGCATGGGGTTTCTCCTTGCACTTTGTCAAATCTTCTTGTATAATGTATGTTTGTATTATAATCTATCTTTCACCGACTGGCAAGTGTCCGGCGGGGGAAATGAGGTGTTTTTTCGTGCACTATTTGGATAACGCCGCCACCACCCAGGTGCCGGAGGAGGTCATCGCAGCCATGGCGGAGGTGCTGCGCCATCACAGCGGCAACCCCTCCTCCCAGTATCCCTACGGCCAGGACGGCAAAGCCGTGGCCGAGCGCGGGCGGGAGACCATCGCCCGGGCCTTGGGCTGCCCAAAGGAGCGGCTGTTTTTCACCTCCTGCGGCACGGAGAGCGACGTGTGGGCCATCCGCGGCGCCGTGTGGCACGGCCGGCACAAAGGCAAGCACATCATCACCACCTCCGTGGAGCACAGCGCCGTGCTGGAGACCTGCAAATGGCTGGAGACCGAGGGCTATCAGGTGACCTATCTGAAACCGGACAAAGCCGGCATGGTTTCGGCCCAACAGGTATTGGACGCGGTGCAGGAGGACACGGTGCTCGTCAGCATGATGCTGGTGAATAACGAGACCGGGTGCGTGTTCCCGGTGGCGGAGACCGCCAGGCTCCTGCGGGAGGCGGGCAGCGGCGCCCTGCTCCACTGCGACGCGGTGCAGGGATTTCTGAAGGTCCCCTGCGACCCGATGGCCTGGGGCGTGGACCTCATGAGCCTGTCGGGGCACAAGCTGGGCGGGCCCAAGGGCATCGGGGCCCTGTATATCAGCCCGAATCTGCGTTCTTTCCGACCCCTTCTCCCCGGCGGCGGCCAGGAGATGGGTCTGCGCTCCGGCACCGAGGCCACGGCCCAGATCGCGGGCTTTGCCAAGGCGGTGGAGCTGCGGCTGGAGCACTATGACGAGAAGATCCGGCACATGGCGGACCTGAAGGCCCTGTGCCGGGAAAAGCTGCTGACCATTCCCGGGGTCGTGGTCATAGGCGGCGGCACGGCGCCGCATATTCTGGCCGTGTCCCTGCCGGGATACCCCAGCAGCAATATTGTAACCGACCTGGGCAGCCAGGGCATCTGCATCTCCGCCGGGTCCGCCTGCCACAAAGGGAAAAGCAGCCATGTGGTGTCCGCCCTGGGCCTTCCCAAGCGCACGGCAGCGGGGGTCATCCGCATCAGCTTCGCCCCGGAGACCACGGTGGAGGACATCGACGCGCTGTATGAGGCGCTGCGGGCCCACCAGGCCAACCGCTGCCCCATGCTGTGAGAAGAATACGGATTGCCGCGCCGAACAGTAGACGCAATGGCCATCCCCGTTTGGACGGGTAGCATAAGTGCGGAGCGCATCGCGGAAGTAGACGCAGAGACCGTACGAAAGCACGGCACGAATTTCGCAGTGCCGCATTCGCGTGGCCGGAGAGTATCAGATCAAGCTGTATCCTTTCCTCCCTTTCTTTCGCCGCAGAAAGAAAGGGAGCCGCCGGAGGCAAGGGGAGGAGCATAGAGGTACGGTGGTTGGCGACCCTTCCGGCGCTTCGCGCCACCTTGACTGACCCCTACGGATTCGGAACAAGAAGTGCAGTTGCTGTCCGGCGGGCGGGGTAGAACCCCACCCCTACGGAGGGATCGCTGGATGGTACGGTAGACGGGCGCGGGGTGCCCGTGTGGTTTGATTTTTCTATTTTTCAAGGAGATATTATGTCTATTCTGATACGTCGGGAGACCGGCTTTTACAAGCGGCTCATGTACTTGAGCATGCCCATTGTGCTGCAGAACCTCATCACCTTTTCCCTGGGGCTCATCGACACCTTTATGGTCAGCCAGCTGGGCAACACCGAGATGGCCGCCGTCACTGCCGCCAATGTGCCGGTCTTCCTGCTCATCTCCATCGTGTTCGGCGTCCAGAGCGGCCTGGGCATCCTGGTGAGCCAGTACTGGGGCAAGCAGGATATGCGGAGCATCAGCCGCGCCATCGGCGTGGCTGCCACGGCGGGCGTGGTAGTGGCCGCCGTGCTGGCGGCGGTGCTGTTTTTGTGGCCGGTGCAGATCATGGACCTGCTGTCCAATAACCACCAGCTGTCCATCCTGGGCGCGCCGTATCTGAAGTTCATCGGCATTTCCTACATCTTCAATATGGTCTCCTCCGTGTACGCCAGCGCTCAGCGCAGCGCGGAAAATCCCAGCTTCGGCATGAAGCTGTTCGGTGCCTCCACGCTCATCAACACGGGGCTCAACTACCTGCTGATTTTTGGCAAGCTGGGCTTTCCCATGCTGGGCATCCAGGGCGCGGCCATCGCCACCCTGTGCGCCCGCATCTGCGAATTCATCATCTGCCTGATCTATGCCCTGCGGGACAGACGCATCCGCATGCAGTGGGCCGCCTTTTTCCGCCCCGGATGGGACATGCTGCGCCGTTTTCTCAAATACGCCTCCCCGGTGGTACTGAACGAGGCCGTCTGGGGCCTGGGCAACAGCCTGCTGACGGTGATTTTCGGCTACACGGAAAATTCCGTGGAAATGCTGGCAGCCAATGCCGTCATGGGCAATCTGAACCGGCTGTTCCTGGTGTTCTGCTTCGGCCTGGGCGCAGCCGTCGGCGTGCTGGTGGGCAAGGCCATCGGCGAGGGATGGAGCCAGGACGAGATCATGGACCTGAGCCGCGCCCTCCTGCGCTTTACCATCGTCTCCGGTGTGGTGCTGGCCGTCTTTGCCCTGTCCCTGGTGCCCACGTTGTTTGTGCCGCTGATCTTCCCCCTGTTCAAGCTATACGGTGAGTCCGCCGTCATCGCCACAGCTCTGGCCGTAACAGCCTTTGCCACCATTCCCCTCCATGCCCACTCCATCAGCAGCATCACCGGCGTGCTGCGCGCCGGCGGCGATGTGTTCTGGAGCGCCGCTCTGGACCTGGGCCCCCAGTGGTGCATCGGCCTGCCTCTGACGGCCCTGTGCGCCCTGGTGCTGAAAACCGGCATCTGGCCCATCGCCATAGCGATGCAGCTGGAGTATTTCGTAAAGGTCCCCCTGTGCGAATACCGGGTGCGCAGCCGGAAATGGATCCATGACGTCACCATGTCCCGGAGGGAGGAGCCATGAGGAGCCTGTTTGTCTGCCCCCTGTGTGGCCAGCCTCTGACCCGGGAGGAGACGCGCTACGCCTGCCCCACCGGCCACAGCTTCGACCGGGCTAAGGAGGGCTACTGCCATCTTCTCCCGGTGAACCGCAAGCACTCCAAGGCCCCGGGGGATGACAAGGCCATGGCCGCCGCCCGGTCCGCCTTTTTGGGAAAGGGCTACTACGCCCCCTTGCGGGAGGCCCTGTGCGCCCTGGCCGTTTCCATGACCGGGGCGGCCCCCACGGTGCTGGATGCCGGCTGCGGAGAGGGATACTACACCGGCGGCATCTATCGCGCCCTGCTATCTGCCGGCAAGGCCCCGCGCATGGCCGGCACGGACATCTCCAAGTTTATTCTGCGCCGGGCGGCCAAGGGGGAAAAGGGCATTGAATTTGCCGTGGCCTCGTCGTACCATCTGCCCCTGGCGGCAGAGAGCGTGGACCTGATCGTCAACTGCTTTTCGCCCATGGCGGCGGAGGAGTTTCGCCGGGTCCTGCGGGACGGCGGCGGGCTTCTCTATGTGGTCCCGTCGGAAAAGCACCTGCGGGAGCTGAAGCAGGTCCTCTATGACCACCCCTACGCCAACGAGGTAAAAAGCGTCCCCTACGAGGGCTTCACCTGTACGGAGGTGCGGCATGTGGAGGGGATGATCCACCTCCCCTGCCGGGAGGATATCGGGGCCCTGTTTCAGATGACGCCCTATTTCTGGAACACCCCCCGGGACGGCATCCGGCGGCTGGAGGAGCTGACGCGGCTGGACTGCCGCATCAGCTTTGACATCCACGTTTTCCGCAAAAACGGAAGGAATTAGGCAAAACCGGTTGTATTTACGAGAAATTTATGCTACTCTATATTCGCTGCGCTGTTTGAGGAGCGCAGCGAATCTTTGTATTCGGAACAATTTTAGGAGAGAAACGCAATGAACGAAAACAAGACCCCCCGGGCGGCGGCGCTGCTGCCCATTGCGGTGTTCCTGGTGCTGTATCTGGGCCTGGGCATCGTGCTGGAATATGTGCTGAAGGTGGAGATGGGCTTTTATCAGATCCCCATTGTGGTGGCCTTCCTGGTGGCTATCCTGGTGGCCTGCCTGCAAAACCGCAGCATTTCCTTTGATGAAAAGCTGGCCCTCATGGGCCAGGGTATCGGCGATAAGAACATCGTCACCATGATCCTGATCTTCCTGGTGGCAGGTATCTTCGTGGGTGTCACCGGGCGCAGCAGTGCCGAGGCCGTGGCCTACTTCCTGCTGTCCATCGCACCGGCCAAGCTGGCGGTAGCGGTGCTGTTCGTGGTGGCGTGCTTCGTGTCCATGGCCATGGGCACCAGCGTGGGCACCATCACCCTGCTGACGCCTATCGCCGCGGCGGTGGCCAAGGATTCCGGCTTCAGCCTGCCTTTGTGCGTGGCGTCCGTCATGGGCGGCAGCATGTTCGGCGATAACCTGTCCTTCATCTCCGACACCACCATTGCAGCCTGCTCTACCCAGGGCTGCCAGATGAAGGATAAGTTCCGCGCCAACTTCAAGATCGCCCTGCCGGCGGCCCTGGCCACCCTGGCGCTGATCGTCATCATCTCTCTGCAGGTAAATGTGGCCCAGACCCCCTCCGGCGACCACAATCTGCTGCTGCTCATCCCCTATGTGCTGGTGCTCATCGGCGGCATTGTGGGGCTGAATGTGTTTGTAGTGCTGCTGGTGGGCATCGTCGCCGGCGCCGCCATTACCCTGGCCACCGGCCAGGTGACGGCCCTGCAGCTCATGGGCAATATGGGCTCCGGCGTCAGCGGTATGTTCGAGACGATCCTGGTAACGCTACTGGTGTCCTCCCTGTGCGGACTGATCCGGGCCTACGGCGGCTTTGACGCGCTGCTGGCGGCCATTCACAAGATGTTCCGGGGCAAGCGGGGCGGCCAGCTGGGCATCGGTATCCTGGTGGGCCTTATGGACATCTCCACCGCCAACAACACCGTGGCCATCGTCATGGCCGGCCCCATCGCCAAGGAGATCGCCACGGAGTACGGCATCACCCCCAAGCGGTCGGCCTCGCTGCTGGACACCTTCTCCTGCGTGTTCCAAGGCATCATCCCCTACGGCGCGCAGATGCTGGTGGCCATTTCCGCCTGCGCCACCCTGGGCTTCACCGTCAGCGCCTTTGACATCATCCCTCTGCTGTTTTACCCCATGCTGCTGTGCCTGTCCAGCCTGCTGTTCATTTTGTTCGATAAGAAGTAAGGAAAAATTTTCCTCCGGAAGGAGCCGAAGCTCCTCCCGGGGGATTTTTTATGAAGGCTCACTCAAACGGACCGATGCTCACATCGGCCCCTACAAAAATATAAAATATCCGAAAATGACACAAGGCGGGGCCTCGGCCCCGCCTTGTGTCATTTTCCCTTTTCTTACTTTGCCTTTTGAGCGGCGGCTCGGCCGGCACGGAAGGCCTTGAGGTTCAGCTCCTTGACCTTGGCGGGCACGGTCTCCGCCACGATCTGCTCCCAGTCGATCTCCGGGCAGCCGAGACTATCGCACATGGCGCCGAACAGCACCACATTCATGCACTTGGCATTGCCCAGCTCAATGGCAATGTCGCTGGCGGGCACGGCAATGGTCTTGAAGTTCTTCTCCATGGCCTCAATGCAGCCCTGAGGATACTCCTCCTGTCCGGCGGCGATGGTGGTGGACTTGATGGCGTAGTCGTTGATGACGGCCACGCCCTCGGGCTTCAGGAACTCGGCGTAGCGCACGGCCTCCATCTTCTCCAGGGCCACCATGATGTCCGCCTCGCCCCGGCCGAACACCGGGCCATAGACCTTGTCGCCCCAGCGGACCTGGGTAGACACGCTGCCGCCCCGCTGGGCCATGCCGTGTACCTCGCTCTGCTTGACATCGTAACCGGCCTGCATGAAGCCGCCCGACATGATTTTGGAAATGAGGATCGCTCCCTGGCCGCCCACACCGACCAGCAGCGCACTTTTCACGTTAGACATATTACTTTTCCTCCTTTTCGATGGCGTCAAAGGGGCAGGCCTGGGCGCAGACGGTGCAGCCCACGCACTGGGTGCGGTCGATAAATG